>CAYTYA010000056.1:0-11190 GCA_964442015.1 uncultured bacterium | reverse complement strand
GGGAAAAATGTTAAATCATTATAATTAATTTGAAATGAAACATCGCTACTTCTACATATCTCTGCAGCATGACCTAGAAGTCCAAACCCAGTTATATCTGTAGCTGCGTTCGCCGAAAATTTATTTAATATTGATCCTCCTAATTCATTTAACATTGCCATTGATTCAATCGCGCGCTTGATAGAATCAGATTCCGCCATATTTTTTTTGATTGCTGCACTGATTATTCCAGTCCCAAGTGGCTTTGTTAATAATAATACATCTCCTGGTTTTGCTCCTTTATTTTGAATTAATTCTTCTTTTAACACTTCTCCAGTAACAACTAAGCCATATTTAGGTTCTTTATCATCAATACTATGGCCTCCAACAATAGTTACTCCAGCTTCATTTGCTTTATCAGCCCCACCTTGTAATATTTCTGAGACTATATCTTTAGGAAAATCACTTACTGGAAAACCAAGTATATTTAAGGCAAAAAGAGGGGTTCCTCCCATAGCATAAATATCAGAAATAGCATTAGCAGCAGCTATTTGTCCAAACATATATGGATCATCAATAATTGGTGTAAAAAAATCGACGCTTTGAATTAACAATTTATTATCTAGCATACGTACCACAGCAGCATCATCAGAATTATCATATCCAACAACTACTCGCTCATCTTTCTTTTGTACTAAATTACCCAGAACCTGGGCTAGGTCCTCTGGACCTACTTTACATGCTCATCCAGAACCATGCGATAAAGTACTTAATCTAATTTGTTCTTTTGTTTTCATAAAATTTGTTTAATTAAAATATTTAAATGAAGTTATAAGCTATCTGCTAATTTTCTTATGTCTTCAATAGTATTTATATCTCTATCAATTAAATATTCTAGATGAATGGTTTTGAATCTAGAATGGATTTGTAGTTGAGATTGGTATTGATGTAGAACTATAGGAATATGCATTGTTTTAAAAACCATTAAAGAAAACGGAAAATCTAATTCAGTGTGTTTTAAAGATGATAAAGTAGTATTATTTAATTTCATCTGTTTACGAGATTCCTGAATATCTTTTAACAATAATTTTTTTCTAAACTCCCATGGTGCAGTAATATCAGATAACGATTCAATAAATTCATATCCCCGTGTAAAATGTTCTAAAAAATATTTTCCATATATACCACCACTTAATTCTTTATTAAGAAATTCATTTATTTCATCTTTTTTTGATAATAGAAAAAGCTTCCAATTGCTGAAATCTGATCGAAAAAGGAAATAACCAAATGGTGTTTTAAATGAATTTCTAGGTGTAAAGAAAGCCTTTATTTCATATGTAAGTTTCTTAAGCTCATTGCGTAAATCATGAGAAAAGAGTTGTACAGTTATAGGAGAGTAGTTTTTGGGTATTTTTAAAAAATCTTTTGGGATAATAGACTCTGATAGATTTAAGGTGTATCCTTTTTCAAAACCTTGAATGTTAATCTCAATAAATGCTCCAAGATCGCTTAATTTGATAAGATTATTTAATGCTTGGTCAAATTCTGGAAAGGTTGCTATTGAAGGATCAGAAGAGCTAGGAAGTTCCCCAAATAATGATAATTGACGTGGATCATTTGAATCTCGCTTATTGACCATAATGGTAAATATTACGTTCTAATAAATAGAAGTGCAACAATGCAGAAATAATAAAAAATAAAATAAATAATATCTTTCTAGTGATTTTATTGTTTGTAATAAAAAAGTGATGCTAAATTTTGATCTGATGATTATGAAAATTTTCAAAGTTAGTTTTGTTGCACCTTTTGTTTAATGGTGTCATTAAATCATATTTAACTAATAAATAAAAAAATCCCACTACATATATAATATTGAGTATTAAGACAAAAAATTTAGATAAAGTAGTAATACGATTTGCTGGAGATTCTGGAGATGGTATGCAGTTAACTGGTACACGCTTTACTGAAACAACTGCAATTGTGGGCAATGATTTAAGTACCCTTCCTGATTATCCTGCTGAGATTAGAGCTCCAGCAGGTTCTTTAGCAGGAGTTAGTGCTTTTCAATTACACTTTAGTTCAAAAGATATCCATACTCCGGGAGATACTCCTGATGTCCTTGTTGCAATGAATCCTGCAGCATTAAAAGTACATTTATCAGAATTATTACCGGGTGGAATAATTATTGTTAATGAAAATGCTTTTAGTCCAAAAAATTTAAAGCTCGCTGGATATGAATCAAACCCACTAGAAGATGGAACTGTCGAAAGCTATGAACTGTACTCTATTCAAATGAGTACTTTGGTTGCCAAAGCATGTGAGGGTATGGATATATCTCCTAAGACAGTTGATCGTACTAAAAACATGTTTGCACTTGGTCTTTTATATTGGATTTACAATCGACCTTTGGAACCTACAATAAAGTGGCTTGGAAAAAAGTTTGCAAAGAGACCTGAGTTAGTTGATTCAAATGTTAAGGCACTAAATGCGGGATATAATTATGGAGAAACAGTAGAGATTTTTTCAGCACGGTATAATGTTGATAAAGCTCCGCTTCCTGAAGGGAAGTATAGAAATATCAATGGCAACTATGCTGCAAGCGTTGGTTTGCTTGCAGGATCAATTAAAGCAAATATTCCTTTATTTTATGGTGGATATCCAATTACCCCAGCAAGTGATATTCTCCACACCCTTGCTTCGTTTCGACATTTTGGAGTTAAAACATTTCAGGCTGAGGATGAAATTGCAGGTATAACTTCTGCAATTGGCAGTTCATTTGCAGGAAACCTTGCAGTAACTGCATCTTCTGGTCCTGGCATTGCTTTAAAAGCAGAAGCGATCGGTCTTGCAGTTATAGCTGAATTACCTTTAGTTATTGTTAATGTGCAAAGAGGTGGCCCTAGTACAGGGTTACCAACGAAGACTGAACAATCCGATCTTTTTCAAGCATTATATGGACGTAATGGTGAAGCCCCTGTTCCAGTAATTGCCGCACAAACACCAGGAGATTGTTTTTATGCTGCCTTTGAAGCATGTCAGGTTGCGATAAAATATAGAACACCTGTATTTTTACTTACTGATGGATATTTAGCAAATGGATCTGAACCATGGTCTATACCTAATTTTGATGATTTACCTAGTATCGACCCTAATTTTGCTGAACAAAATGATGATTTACCATTTCTTCCTTATGCGCGTGATAAGAAGACTCTTGCCAGACCCTGGGCAATACCTGGCACTGTTGGATTGGAACATCGAATTGGTGGTCTTGAAAAAGAAGATCAGACTGGGAATGTATCTTATGACCCTGAAAACCATCATAAAATGACAGAATTAAGAGAACAGAAAGTACAGAAAATAGTTAATGATATACCTAAAACAGAAGTGTTAGGTAAAAAAAGTGGAGATACATTGATTCTTAGTTGGGGAGGTACATATGGATCATGTCGTTCTGCTACTGAACGATTGCAAAATGATGGAAAAAAGGTAAGTCATGTTCATTTACGATGGATAAATCCATTACCGAAAGATCTAGGAGAAATTTTAATACGATTTAAAAATATTGTAATTCCAGAATTAAATATGGGTCAACTATCTAAATTAATCCGAGCAGATTATCTTGTTGATGCTGTTGGTTTAAATCTTGTAAAAGGCCGACCTTTTAAAGCAAGTGATATTGTCGATAAAGTAAAAGAACTTAAGGGTTAAAATTATGTCAGAAGCTAAAGTTAAAACTTCAAAATTAGATCGTAGAGATTTTGTATCAGATCAGGCTGTTCGTTGGTGCCCGGGGTGTGGTGATTATGCAATTTTAGCACAAACACAGAAAGTATTTCCTGATTTAGGAATTGATAGAGAAAAATTTGTTTTTATTTCTGGGATTGGATGCTCTAGTAGATTTCCATATTATATGAATACCTATGGCTTTCATACCATTCATGGCAGAGCACCTGCAATAGCATCTGGAGTTAAATTGGCTAATCCTGATCTTTCAGTTTGGGTTATTACTGGAGATGGGGATGCTCTTTCTATTGGTGGGAATCATACAATTCATCTTCTTAGAAGAAATTTAGATATCAATGTCATGTTATTTAATAATAGAATTTATGGTTTAACAAAAGGTCAATATTCACCAACATCAGAGTTGGGAAAGATTACTAAATCAACGCCTTTAGGCTCATTAGATCGTCCGTTTAATCCTTTAGCTCTTGCATTGGGTTCTCACGCAAGTTTTGTAGCTAGAGCGATTGATCGCGAAACCGCACATTTACAATCTATGATACAAAGAGCTCATAGCCATAAAGGGAGTTCTTACATAGAGATATATCAAAATTGTAATATTTTTAATGATGGAGCATTTGCATCAATGACTGATAGAGAGACTAAATCAGATACGGTATTATGGTTAGAAAATAAGAAACCCCTTTTATTTGGCGCTGAAATGAATAAGGGAATTATAGTGGATGGAAATAGCCCAAAAGTTGTTGAATTAGGTGATAAATGGAGTACAGATGATTTGTTAGTACATGATGAAACTGATTGGACAATTGCCATGATGTTAAGCCATTTTACATATCAAGATGATTTTCCAAATCCAATCGGCGTTTTTTATTGCGTTGATGAACCTGTTTATGAAGTTATGCTTGATGAACAGATTGAATTTGCTATAAAAAACAAAGGAAAAGGCGATATTCAAGCATTATTAGATGGCGCAGATAACTGGGTGGTAGAATAATTTTTATTTATTAGCTTCCTACTATGGATTATCGCACGGAAAAGGATAGTATGGGATCCGTCAAAGTGCCAAATAATCGCTATTATGGAGCCCAAACTCAACGATCCCTTAATAATTTTAAAATAGGGAGCGAAAATTTTCCTAGAGAATTTATAAGAGCATATGGTATTGTTAAAAAAGCTGCTCTTGAAGTAAATACTTCTGCAGGTTTAATTGACAAAAAGATCTCTAAAGCAATATCTGCTGCTGTGGATGAAGTAATTTCTGGAAAGTTAGATGATCATTTTCCATTAGTAGTTTGGCAAACAGGGTCTGGAACACAGACAAACATGAATGTCAATGAAGTTATTGCAAACCGTGCAATTGAAATTTTAGATGGAAAACTGGGAAGCAAAGATCCTATCCATCCTAATGATCATGTTAATATGGGCCAATCAACAAATGATACGTTTCCAACAGCTATAAATATATCAGCTGTAGAGTCTGTTGTACATAATTTACTCCCAAAGCTTGAAGCATTAAGAGATGGTCTCAATACTAAAGCAAAAGCTTTTTCTAAGATTATTAAGTTGGGAAGAACACATTTACAGGATGCAACGCCTCTAAGTCTTGGACAAGAATTTTCAGGATATGTAACGGCAATTGATTATGGATGTAAACGAATTAGAAATGCAATTGAAAGTTGTTATAGTTTAGCAATGGGTGGTACGGCGGTAGGAACTGGAATTAATACTATTGAGGGATTTGGAGATAAGACTGCAAAAGAAATTGCAGGTCTAACTAAATTACCATTTTGTACAGCTGAAAACAAATTCGAAGCATTAGGTGGTCAGGACTCAATAGTTGAACTTTCTGGAGCTTTAAAAACGATAGCGGTTTCACTATTTAAAATATCCAATGATATTCGATGGCTTGGAAGCGGACCTAGGTCCGGTTTAGGAGAATTAATTCTACCAGCTAATGAACCCGGTTCTTCCATAATGCCTGGGAAGGTAAATCCAACACAATGCGAAGCGATGACAATGGTATGTACTCAAGTAATGGGTAATGATACCACAATTTCTTTTGCAGGTGCTAGCGGTAACTTTGAGTTAAATGTTTTTAGGCCTGTTATTGGATATAATATTTTACAATCAATTAGATTATTATCGGATGCTTGTGAATCTTTTTTGATTAATGCCATTGATGGTATTGAGCCAAATGAAAAGAGGATAAGTGAAAATTTATTTAATTCACTAATGCTAGTTACTGCGTTAAACCCTCATATTGGTTATGATAAAGCAGCAAAAGTTGCTAAAAAAGCATATTCTGATAATCTTTCCTTACGTGATGCAATACAGGAGCTAGGGTATATGTCTGGAGAAGAGTTTGATAAAATTGTGAAACCAGAAAAGATGATTAGTCCAAGAAAGGTGAATAAATAGATTGCTCCACATATAATAATGAGAAACTGTTCTCATTACTCATTTAAATATTAATAATAAATAAATGTAAATTTCATTATGGCCAACAAGTCAAATGATAACCTCTGGACTATTCCAATCATACGATCATTCTGGATTGTGCTAACTGGAGCGATTGTATTAATTGTCTATATTCTTTATTTATCTCAAGATTTACCTTCTATCGAACAATTAGAAAATTTTGATCCAGATCTTGTTACCAGAATTTATTCTTCAGATGGAGAGATTATCCATGAATTGTTTGTAGAAAAAAGAGTTTTTGTTGAATTAGATGTTATTCCAAAGCATATGCATGATGCGGTAATGGCATCAGAAGATAGAAAGTTTAGAGATCATTGGGGCATATCATTAAGAAGTGTTGCTAGGGCAATTGTAACGAATGTGTTATCACTTAGTTATCGTCAGGGCTTTAGCACTTTAACACAACAATTAGCTAGAAATTTATATGATTCAATAGGTTTCAGAAAGACCGTTACTCGTAAAATTAAAGAAATGATAACTGCAATTCAGATTGAAAAAACATACACGAAAGATGAAATCCTTGAGATGTATTTGAATAGTGTTCACTTTGGTCATGGAACCTATGGTGTCCAGGCTGCCGCAAAGAGATTTTATGCTAAAGATGTAAGTGATCTTAATATAGATGAGTGCGCATTGCTTGTTGGATTATTACCTGCTCCTGCAAGATATTCACCGATTAGGCATCCAGATAAAGCATTTGCACGAAGAAATACGGTTCTTCGATTAATGCGTGAACAAAAATATATATCAGATGCTGTTTATGTAGAAGCGCGTTCTACTGATATAGATAATATACAGAAATATCAATTTAGAGGAGTCGCTCCATATTTCACAGAGTATGTTCGCAGAGTACTGGAAACAGAAGATGAGCGTCTAGGTATAAATATATATCGTGATGGATTAAAAATATTTACAACTCTTGATTCAAGACTCCAAGAATTTGCCGAAGATGCAATAATGCAATCGATTATTCCGAACCAAAATAGGTTAAACAAACGATTATTTAATGATAAAGAGGAATTTGAAAATCTAGCCTATTTAGGGATATTTAATGAGGATACAGTTCGCTTAATGATGGAGGGTGAATTGCCATTGTATGAAGACTTAAGGGATAAGTTGCTTGTACAATGTGCGTTTGTAGCCTTGGATATAAAAACTGGAGCTATCCTTGCAATGGTAGGAGGACGACCAGATTATAATGATCAATTTAATAGAGTGACCCAAGCAAAAAGACAACCGGGTAGTGTTTTTAAACCTTTTGTATATACAACAGCTATAGATAATGGTGTCCCAGTATCAAAACAACTGTTAAATCAACCAGTAGTTCTTAAAGTACCAACACCGGAAGGCAGTTGGGAAAATTGGAATCCAAGAAACTACGACGAAAGCACCGGAGGGTTAACAACTATTAGAGAAGGGCTGAGGAGATCATTAAATCTTGTTTCTGTACGAATGGTTCAAGAAGTTGTTCCTGCTAGAGAGGTAGCGCTTACTGCAAAAAATTTAGGGATATCAACAAATATTCGCGCTGTTGATGCTATTGCTCTTGGTACATCAGAAGTGTACCCAATAGAAATGGTAGCTGCTTATTCAGTATTCGCTAATAAAGGTGTGTATTCAACGCCCTTTGGCATTACAAAGATAGAAGACCGTTATGGAAATACATTGATTGAATATTATCCAAAACAGGAAGAAATACTTAGTGAAGAAACTGCATTTATGGTAACCAACATGCTACAAACTGTTATTGATCGAGGAACAGGCGGGAGCGCAAGATGGAAATATAATTTTTATCATCCAGCAGCTGGAAAGACTGGTACAACACAAGGATGGACCGATGCATGGTTTGTTGGTTTTTCATCCCAAATAGCAGCAGGAGCATGGTTCGGAATTGACGATCCACAAGTTAGCCTTGGTAAAGGAGCAGATGGTTCTCGTGCTGCACTTCCTTCTTGGGCGCGATTTATGAAAACAGCTCATGATTCACTTTATTATCCTAAAGAAGAATTTGAACAACCTTCAAAAGTAAACACATTTTCTATATGTCAAGTATCAAAAGAAAAGCCAACATCATTATGCCCAATAGAAAAAGAATTATTCATTCTAGGCACAAATCCATCCAGGTTGTGCAAAATCCATCGACGTTAGTTAGCCTTTTTCTCATCTAGAATTAGATGATGTTGCACTTTATTTTCATCAATTGTTACTGAATTTTTAAGCATATGTAATGCTGCATCTAATTTATCTTTTTTTGTATTGAATAATCTCATTAATGGTTCTCCCTCAGAGACTTCATCTCCAATCTTATGATAAAATTCTATACCAGCAGTAGGATCCAAAATATCAGATAATTTCTTTCTTCCACATCCAAGCTCACAATGAGCAAACCCAATAAGTAAAGTATTCATGTTAGTTATGTAACCAGATCTTTCTGCTGATAATACGGTTTCTTCTTTTGGTAGATGGAGTGTATGTAAAGAAGCTATATCTGATAAACTGCCATCATGAACCACAACCATCTCTAATAATTTTTCTAATGCAAGGCCAGACTCAATCAAACGTTGTTGAAGACTCAATGCTTCATCTTCATCGCTTGCAATTTGAGCTTGTAATAATAATTTTGCTCCCAATGCAAATGTTACCTTCATTGTATCCTTGCTTCCTTCATTTCGCAAACAGTATATGGCTTCTTTTACCTCACACCATAGACCAGCATACTGTCCTAAAGGTTGATCCATGCTTGTATATACAATATCAGATTTAACATTAAAATTCTCTGCAATATCTTGAATCAATGCTGCTAATTCTTTTCCTTCTTGAATGGTATTCATAAATGCACCATTACCTATTTTTATATCCATTACTAGCCCTTGAATCCCTTCAGCAATCTTTTTGCTCATTATTGATCCACAGATTAATGGAATCGATGCAACCGTTCCTGTTACATCACGTAACGCATACATTTTTCTATCTGCAGGACATATTTTTTCCGTTTGTCCAATCATTGAAATTCCAACATCATTTACATTTCTTTTAAATTCATCAAGACTAATATTTGTTCTGTAACCTGGAATAGTTTCTAGCTTATCTAAAGTGCCGCCTGTGTGTCCTAAGCTTCGTCCACTTATCATAGGTATTGCTAGTCCAGCTGCAGCCATTAATGGACCTAAAATAATTGAGACCTTATCTCCAACGCCTCCAGTACTATGCTTATCTGCAACGTAATTACTTAAAAATGTAAAATCCATTTTTTCTCCAGAGTCAATCATACTTTCAGTTAAAGCAAATATTTCTTCTCTTTTCATTCCATTTTTAAATACAGCCTTTAATAACTTTGTCATATCCTTATCCGATATTTGTTGATGAGAATACTCCCAAATAAACTGTTTTAAATCAGAAGCAGGTATTTCTTGATTATTCTTTTTTATACGTATAATGTCATTTGGAATCATTGTTATGTTCCATAGACTTTTTTTTCCAAGGCCAATTGAATCGTATTGAAGCTCGATCACGAACAGTATTAAATGTTAAATATATTCCAGTAATAAGTAATAGAAAATTAGGAGCCCACATTCCAATAAATGGAGAGACCCGATTCCGATCTGCAAGCTCTTCGCCGCCTATAAGAAAAATATAATAGATTAAAAAGAACCCAAACCCCATACTAATGGCAACGATAAATCCACCTTTTCTTGTCAATGTTCCTAGAGGAGCTCCAACGAGAACAAATAAAATACATGCGATTGGTAAAGAGAATTTCTTATGAATTTCTACTCCATATTTATTTTGACTTTTTTGATAGTTCTGAATTAAGCGGTATTCATTATTCATTTGCCTTTCAAGACTTTTCAATTTCCTTTCTTGTCTTCTTTGTTCTACAGGCGTAAGGTCTTTATTTAACATCTCTGTGCGATAATTATCCATTTGAAGTAAGGCGTCATCCATAGAAATTGGAACGATACTATCACCGATCACTTTATTAAATGCTCTTCCTATACGTGTTTGTACTTTTTCAGATCTTTTATTATAGTTTGCTTTTTTATTAAGCATCATTGGAACAGTCATTTCCCGATCAGAACGATTAGAGGTGTCTCTTCTTGCAAGCATCATATCATCAGCAGGTATGATAATTTTATGCTGTTTAAAATTTATCCTACGGTAACTCTTATAATCATTTAAGTCTAGTTCATGTATCTCACCATCATATAACATTAACACAATTGCATCATCTAGCATTTCTAATTCACCTGTTAACGAATAAATGCTGGTTTGTATTTTTTGATTCTCTTTGCTAAAAATTCGCACATCTTCCATCATTCCATTATTATCTTTTTTAATAATCATACTATAGTCCGGTATGGTATTAATGAAATGACCCGGTTCAATTTCTAAACCAGGTCTTTTTTTATGAATATCACCCTGAAGTAATCGGGCATAAAAATTCATTTCTGGCAGTATATAATTATTAAAATATGTAAGAGTTAGACAAATGATAACTCCGAAAATTAAGGCAGGTTTTAATATTGATGTAAAGCTAATACCAGAAGCCCGCATTGCATTAATTTCATTATCTTCAGACATTCTTCCAAAAGCCATTAATGTAGCAATTAATACTGCCATGGGTACCGCCAAAGCGATGATCCATGCAAGATTAAGAAATAAGTATTCTAATATTGTCAAGACACTAAGTCCTTTACCCAAGAAACGATCAATAGCTCGAAGAAAAAAATTAATAAATAACATTAGCGCTATAATCATTAAAGAATAAATAAATGGTAAGATGAGTTCTTTAATGATATAACGGGATATTAGTAGCATGGAAAAAATTACTTAGTATTACTATAATATAAAATGAGTCCTTTAAATGACTTTACATGTTGTGTTACATAAGGAAAGCCGGTAATTTTGCCTGCCTTTTCAATTGCGAAATAGGCCATATGGTGGGCGTAGCTCAGCTGGTTAGAGCACCTGGTTGTGGCCCAGGAGGCCGTG
>CAYTYA010000055.1:0-11353 GCA_964442015.1 uncultured bacterium | reverse complement strand
TGGTTCAGTTAATATGGATGAATGGCATGCTGCAGATAATAATGATGGAGATGATGGATAATAGTCTATTTATTAAATTAAAGTAATTAATAAAAAACCCCGCTACTAAGCGGGGTTTTTTATTTCTAAACATTTAGGATTGGCGTTGTGTGATATTGGGAATAAAATAAACATGTCGTATAATATATATTATGTATAATTGATTGTTATATATTATAGTGGATGTTTACAAAAAGATATTTTCTATTTAATGACAAAGTTTACTAATCGACCTGGTACGACGATTTTTTTGATAATATCTTTTCCGTCAAGGTGCTTTTTAACACCTTCTATTTGGGATGCATCTGATTTTAACGTTTTATCATCAATATCAACTCCAACTTGAATATTTCCGCGTAATTTGCCATTTACTTGGATTGCAATCGTGATTAAATCTTCTTTTGCAAGTTCTGGATCGAAATTTGGCCATTCTGAATACGATAATGATTTATAGGCATTCATATGTTCATTTATTTCCTCTGACATATGTGGAATAAATGGATTTAATAATAATAAAAATGTTTTCAATGTATCTATATTGATTTCTGATAATGATTGTACATGATTGGAAAATATCATCATTTGAGAAATTGCCGTATTAAAACGCATATTTTCTAAGTCATTTGTAACCTTTGCTATTGTTTGATGCAATAATCGTATTGTTTCTTCAGAATCGGGTTTATCCGAGTATTTATCAGTATTATTATATATACGCCAAACTTTTTCAGCAAATCGAGCGCAACCTTGTAAGCCTTTTGTAGACCAAGGTTTTGATTTATCTAATGGCCCCATAAACATTTCATATAATCGCATAGAATCAGCACCATATTGACTGATAACATCATCAGGGTTAATAGTATTTCCTCTTGATTTACTCATTTTTTGACCATCTTCACCTTGAATCATACCTTGATTAAATAATCTTTTGTATGGTTCTCTTGTTGATACCAATCCTAAATCATGTAATACATGATGCCAAAAACGCGAATATAGTAAATGAAGAACAGCATGCTCTATACCGCCAACATATAAATCTACGGGCATCCAATATTTCTCCACATCTTGATCCCACGGTTTCTCCTCATTGTTTGGATCTAAAAACCGTAGATAATACCAGCATGACCCAGCCCATTGTGGCATTGTATGTGTTTCTCGTTTCGCATCTTCCCCAGTTTCTTTATCCTTCGTATTAACCCAACTATCTATTGCAGCTAAAGGAGATTCTCCTGTTCCTGTAGGTTTATACTTTTCCACATCTGGCAATAATACAGGTAATTCTTCTTCTAGGACTGGCTTATATTTATCTCCAACATGTACAATTGGAAATGGTTCTCCCCAATATCGTTGTCGAGAAAATAACCAATCTCGAAGTTTATATTCTACTGCCCTCTTCCCTTTTTTATTTTTTTCTAAGTAATTAATCGTTTCTTCTATAGCATCTTTTACCGTTAAATCATTTAAGCTAAACGACCCATCATTCTTTGAAGAGTTAATCATTGTTCCTTTATTAATATCAGTAAAAGCACTATTTGAAATATCTCCACCAGAAACAACTTGCACAATTGGCAAATCAAATTTCTGAGCAAATTCATAATCACGTTGATCGTGACCGGGTACAGCCATTATCGCACCCGTTCCATACGACATGAGAACGTAATCTGATATCCATATGGGAATTTCCTGATTATTTAGAGGATTAACAGCATATGATCCGATAAATACTCCCGTTTTATCTTTATTCAATTCCCCACGATCTAAATCTGACTTACGAGAAGTAATTTCCACATATTTTAGAACATCATGTTTAAACTCTTCTTTTGTAAGATGATCAACTAAGGGATGTTCTGGAGCTAGCACCATATATGTTGCCCCAAATAATGTATCTGGCCTAGTCGTGAATACACTTATTATTTCACTTATGGATGGTATATCAAATATAACATTTGCACCATCTGAACGACCTATCCAATTCTTCTGTAATTCCTTTACATTATCTGGCCAATCAACATCATCTAAACCTTTTAATAGAGATTCTGCATAATCTGTTATGCGAAATACCCATTGTTTCATGGGCTTACGTACTACAGGGTGTCCACCTCTTTCTGATTTTCCATCAATAACTTCTTCATTTGCTAGGACTGTACCTAATGCTGGGCACCAATTAACCGGCACTTCATCTTGATATACTAATCCCTTATTATATAATTGTAAAAATATCCATTGCGTCCATTTATAATATTTTGGATCAGTTGTATTTATTTCTCTATCCCAGTCATAAGAAAAACCAAGGCTTTTAATCTGAGATTTAAATTTTTCTATATTATTCTTTGTTGTATTTGAAGGATGTGTTCCTGTTTCAACTGCATACTGTTCTGCAGGAAGACCAAACGCATCCCAACCCATTGGGTGTAGGACGTTAAAACCTCTCATACGTTTATATCTTGATAGTATATCGGTTGCAGTATATCCTAAAGGGTGGCCCACATGAAGTCCTTGCCCTGATGGATAAGGGAACATATCTAATATATAGTACTTTGGCTTATTTAAATCTACCTCAGCTTTAAAAGTTTTATTTTTTTCCCAAAATGTTTGCCATTTTGGTTCAATAGTTAGATGATCGTATTTATTTTCCATAATATTGTTAATGTTTAATCATGTAAAGGATAATAATCTACTCTTTTTTTAATACAATCTTAAATAGCTAAAACAATACTTTTAATGCAAAAAAACCGCCAATTAACAATACTGTAAATACTATAGATAAAATATTAAAATATTTATCAATAAATGCAGTAATTGATCTCCCATATTTTTTGATTAATATTGCAACCAAGAAGAATCTTGTAGAGCGACTTATTGTTGAAGCAAAAATAAACATCGGAAAATTAATATTAAATGCACCTGCGGAAATGGTAATAATCTTAAATGGAATTGGAGTGAAGCCAGCTGTAAAAACAATAAAAAAGTTATATAAATCAAACTTTTGCTGAATAGCTGTAAATAATTCAGAAGAAAAACCTGGTATATGATTGAAAAAGAACATTGCTACAGTTGTATACTCACCTACACTATTCCACCAAACAAAATATCCAACTGAGTAGCCTATTATTGCCCCTAAAACACTTGCTGCACTACAAATTAAAGCAAAATATAGTGCTTTTGATTGCGCTCCTAAAGCAAGAGCAATTAAAAGCACATCTGGTGGTATCGGAAAAAATGAAGATTCTGATAAAGATAAAATAAATAAGGCAGGAACACCATATTTGGTATTAGACCAATCTAATACCCAATTGTATAATCTCCGTATATAACTACCCATTGTTGAATCTAATTTTGCACAGAAACTGCTATCGCAGACATTACTTCTCTTTGACTTGATGTTCCCGAGGGTCGATTGATTAATTTTCCATCAACAACTATAGCACTAGATCCTCCTCCATCTAAATTAATTGCCTCAACACAATCTAAATCTTTCATGATAATAGCTAACTCCATCAAATCAACTCCACGACTATTCACTTGTCTACCATCTACAACTAACAATACCAAATCTCCATTTTTACGATATCCTGCAGCAGTTCGAGGATGTATTTTTGGTATAGAAGAACCAAAAAACACCTCCTCATTAACTGTTATTCTAATTTCTCCATCATGCATTAAAACAGGCCCAGCATGAACTGCATCATTCGCATCCCAATATAATGATTTAGTAAAATCAAGTGAATTAACAGGATTATTAGGTGCATTTTCTACAGGTTCTGGAAAATAAAATAACGAATCATTTCTACTTGACACCCATGCAATATCAATAACCCCATTATTCAAAAAACCTAATGCTCCTCTAGCTGTAAAATATCGTTTATCATTTCTAATTAATGACTTTAATGCTGGTGATATTGTATGATTATTTACATATAATAATCCGACATGCTCAGTAGGGTTTTTATTCATAAGAAAGTATCCAGCATTAACGACAACTTTTGCATTATTGCTCTTTGAAAAATGCGATAAAGATTCTTTACGATCTAAGTCATCTGATGCTATCACATCTATATTTATATTAGGATCTTTATTGTTTACTATTACAACCCATGCATTTATTGGTAATGAGCTATTTCTTCCTTCAAGAACCTTTATACCATCATATTGATTCCAATTTATTTCTTTCCATTCGATAGGAATATTTGAATATGATTTTATGTCTTTATTGCAAGCAGGAAATAAAATAAATAATAATATTAATTTTATTCGTAAAAAACTAATTCGCAATGTCGGCATAAGGTTCAATTGTGAATTCCTGTTTCTCTAATACATTATTTTGATCATCAATAACAGATACAGACCACTGACCTACTGAGCCCTCATTAGGCGATATGTAGGACCAACAGCGAAAATATTCAGATACACTAATATTCATATAGACCTTGGCATAAGGTTCACCATTATATTCCCAATAGTGAGAAATATTTTCAGATTTATCTGGATTCTTTATACCTGCAAAACAATATATTTTTGATGTAGTGTCTAAAAATGTATCTCGAATTCTTATAGGCTTCCTTAGATTAAAATTTATATTTTCACATACGATTAACCTTCTCACTAAGATCGTCTTAGGTGAATTATCAACCTTTTCTTCTTTTGGAATATATTCTTTTACAGCAAAACCTGTAGAAGGTTCAGAGCTATTAACATTCGGTCTGCTACTTTCTACACTCAATTCAATATTTTCATTAACGTTATTTTTGGATGAATCTTCTATGTATGTATGAGCATCTGCTACCTCATTCTCCTCTAACTCATTATATGACATAACAGTAACAATAAGAAAAGCAAGATATACAATTGATAGATGAACGACATATTTGTTTAGATTTTGCCAATAGGCGAACAAAACAAATAGAGCAAATACTATAGTAACTGGGATAAAAGATGGATCGGATATAAGTCTTAGAATCATGTATAAATATAATACTCTTTCATTGAATAAATTTTCAATCTTGTTACAATATATAAATTACTATTATCATTAATAAAGATAAAATGGTATCTATAAGGTGACATTTAATCCGCTAATAGATTAAATTCACGCAAAATAATACAATATTTTATTTATTTATGATTCGATTAATTTCAGTTTTGAACCTATTAATATTATTCCTATTTGGAAACACACCTAATTCTTTATCTGTAGGTACCTTTTTACAAGAACAGCGAATTATATTTAATTCAGATAATGGTCTTCCAAGTAATGATGTTAGAGATATCGCATCTACAAATGATGGAACGGTTTTTGTTTCTACATCAAAGGGAATTGTAGCATACTCAAATAAACAATGGGTAAGTATTGATGGATTAGAAAATATTAATACTTGGCTTTTAGCTTCCAATGGTAATGAGCTTGCTATATTGAGTGGAGAAGAAAAAAATAGTATCCTATTTAATAGCAAAATCTATATAGTTAAAAACGGGCAACTAGATCAAACGATAACAATTCCATCTAGATATAAAATTCCTTTAAAAGATAATGATCTTAGTTTTTACAATAATATTCTTCTTGGAACTGCAAATGATATCATCTTATTTGAGAGAAGATATGGAAACATATTCAACCAATCTTCGAAACCCCCCTTCTCTCCAAATACAAGACCTGTAGAATTAAAAATACCAACAAATAATATTAGACAGATAACGGTGTCTGGATCAGGTTTCTCATATGTAGCAACAGATTCAGCACTATTCAAACTGCGATCACCAAAAGAAGGTTGGCAACAAGTACTACCATACAACAAGAAAAGTAGTTGGGCACTGCATGATTCGAGAGCAGTTACAGTAGATGCTTTGGGAAGACTTTGGTTTGCGTCTACTCAAGGGGTAGGATACTTTGATGAATCTTGGCATTTATTAACTGGAGATGATGGCTTACCATTCAATGATTTTACAACAATGTCTGCCGGAATTTCTGGTGATGTATGGTTTGGAACATCTAAAGGTGCAATACATTACGATGGAAACGTATGGGAATATCGACAAGGAAAACGTTGGTTACCTGATGATTACATACGATCAATAACTACAACTCCTAATGGAGATACTTGGTTTGCAACTTCTAATGGAATCAGTGTAATACAACATAAACCTTTTACTCTTTCTGAAAAAGCGAAGTGGTATGAAGATGAAATAGATAGATACTCGAGAAGAACACCATATGAGTTTGTTCTTGAAGTAACCATGGAAAAGCCAGGTGTAAAAAAGAATTGGAAACAATACGATAGCGATAATGACGGCCTATGGACAAGTATGTATGGTGCAGGCGAATGTTTTGCTTACGCAGCAACAGGAAGTATTCAAGCAAAGATTCGGGCAAAAAAAGCATTTGATGCTATGGTATTTCTTGGAGATGTAACACAAGGAAATACACATTCTCCTCCTCCTGGTTATGTAGCTCGCACTGTATTGCCGACCAACGGACCTGACCCAAATATTGGTAGAATAGAAAGAGATAAACATAAAAGAGAAACTGATGATGCAATGTGGAAAATATATGAACCACGTTGGCCTGTGAGTGCAGATAAAAAATGGTATTATAAAACAGATACAAGCTCTGACGAGTTAGATGGTCATTATTTTCTCTATGCTTTATATTATGATCTTGTGGCGGATACTGAATATGAAAAGGAACGTGTTAGAGAACAAATTAAAGGCCTGACCGATCATATTATTGAACATGGTTTTCAATTGATGGAGCATGATGGGACCCCTACTCGCTGGGCACGTTATAGCCCTGACGAATTAAACTTTGATAAAAGATGGTTTGTAGAACGAGGTTTGAATTCATTAAGTCTTTTATCTTATTTAATAACTACTGCACATATTACTGGAGATAATAAATACCGTGAAATCGCCCAGATGCTCATAGATAAACATGGGTATGCTCAAAATATGACGGATATGAAGTTTCAACGTGGATTTGGAACTGGAAATCATTCAGATGATGAAATGGCTTTTATGTGTTACTACAATCTAGTTAACTATGAAACTGATCCAGAATTGCGTTCTAGATATGCTTTTTCATTTTGGATGGCGTGGCAGCAAGAAGCCCCTGAATTAAATCCTTTCTTCAATTTTGCATTTGTAGCTGCTTGTAAGGGTTTAATTTTTGAAGATCCATGGGGAGAATATAAGCTTGAACCATATCCAGAATGGCTAGATGAATCAGTAGAAACGTTAGTTAGATTTCCATTAGATCGATTTAATTGGCGGCATACAAATAGCCACCGTATTGACATAAATATGTTTCACCCATCAACAAGAACATTTGATGATAATGATATGAGTACTAGTGGCTATAGAAAGAATGGGAAAGTAATTCCTGTTGACGAATCACATTTCAATCATTGGAATCGTGATCCATGGCGATTAGATACTGGCGGTGATGGTCGTGTTTTAGCTAATGGTACTGTATTTCTACTTCCCTATTATATGGGTTTATATCATGGATTTATTATTGAATAATACTCATTAATATATCTGGTCTATCTGTTAATATTCCATGCACACCCATATCAAGAACTTCTTTCATTTTACTTGAATCATCCACTGTCCATACCCATACTTGCCTATCGCCTTTAGAAAAGGCATTGATATAACGTTTATCCAAACTTAGTTCTCCAAAAGGAGAAGAGAATTTTAGTGGCAATTGTGCGATAACAGAATTAATTGGAAGCAATCGTTCTAACCCTATCCTGCTTAAAATGTATAATTTTGTTCCTTTATTTACAGAAAGAGATATAGCAACTTCTGGACAAACATCATGGAATCGATTAATTATGTCATCATAGAATGATGCGACAATCACTTGATCTTTAGCTAAATTATATTTTCTAAGCATATTACATAAATCGTTCTCAATTGGCGGGTCGCTTTGCTTAATTTCAATATCATATACTTTATCTGGGTATTTTTCTATTAGCTGTGCTAATGATATAATATGTACTCCTTTTCCACGATATGGATAATCTTCTCCATTTATTGTCCAATTATAAGCTCCATCTGCGTCCTGCAGCTCATCCCAAGTCATCTCTTTAATCATGCCTGTCTTATTTGTTAGCCGATGAATCGATGCGTCGTGATGGATAACTAATACGCTATCTACTGTTCTATGAATATCTAATTCTAAAATCTGAATAGCTAAACTCACAGAATTGTCAAAGGCCAACATTGATTGATCTGGATACTCCTTATTTCCTCCTTGATGAGCAATTGTAACTGGAAGGTTGATGTTTTCTAAAACTGGATGAGTCGTTTTTTGAGGGATAAGAAACCCAAAAAAGTATAGAAATAAATATATCTTAAATAGCGCCATCAATCATCATCTCAAAATATTTATTTTAAGTAAATTATCTTTTTTGTCTCAATAAAAGAAGAGGATGATAATCGATAAAAATATATGCCAGAAGACATCATAAAATTGCCTTGATCTCGCCCATCCCATTTGATCTGGCCATGGCCTTGAGAGATTTTATCATTTATTAACGTCTTTATAACATTCCCTTGTATATCAATTATTTCTATTCGAAATAGAGTGCCCCTTGGTACTGTATAATCGATATTTGTTTCTGGATTAAAAGGATTAGGGTACGCAGAAAAGAGCTGAAATGATCTAGGATATCTACTTTCATCTGCTGTTTGAACACTAACTGGACAATAATTTCCATCTGGTGCTAATTGTGGTAATAGGTAATCAGGATTATTAATTAAAGAAAACATAAGAGTGTCCATCTCTTCTAATAACTGGGGAGTACATGGTTCCCACTCATTCGCTATTCCAGAACAAGTTTGATCATCAGAAAGAATGCCCATGTTGGTCACAATACACCAATAAAGATATTCAATAGCCATACATTCATAATCACATGTATAGTCATCATAATGATACCACGCTTCTTCAGGATAATTCCCTGGATGTTGAATAAACTGTCCACCACGAGCTACATCCATCGCTTCGGTAAGCAATGATGAGTTTGGTTGAACAGAAAAAGCAGCAGGATATATATTCGTATGCCCTATAACATTAATTACATGCACTATTTCTTCTACTGTTGCGTCTGCTCCCCAATACCCAGGATTATTTGGATCAATTTCATTTCTCCATAATACAGCTGCAGCTCCATTACCATTATAGTTATCAAAAAAATTATCCATTGCAGGAGATCCATCGTACGAAAAAATAGGAATTAGTGCACCGTTAGCATACAGTTCATCTTTTAATAATGGATCATCTACCTCTCCATCTTCATTATTATCTAATAACTCTGCAGCAATAGATGCAGCATGCAAAACTTTTGCATCTGGAATCGAAGATTCCGCATAAATATTAAAACAATCCAGCACCCGTACGTATTTAGTAAAATCACTATAGGCAATCGAATTTATATCAGGATTGTCTTCAATCGTAAAACAAACAGAATTTTGTCCAATACCAGATTTTGCAAAAAATAAAAACATTATCATTGAAATATATTTTTGATACATCATGTTATTTTTCTTTATTACTAACTATGCAAACAAAATTCATACGGTTGAATGCCAATATGCAATACCTATAAATACAAACTGAAACGGTAAACGCCCCCAAGCGATTAATGGTGTTGTGTTTAGAGCTGCACCATTTGTCATTGCAAGGTATATATTTGCGGGAAAAACAGCAATTAAGAGCATTATCAGCCCCCAGGCGGCTAAATACCTTGTATATGGAAATAACAGCATTGTACCAAATAATATTTCAAAAAAACCAGATATATATACTAAAGATAGTTTATATGGAAGAATTGGTGGTACAATTTTTACAAACCACATTGGATTTGTAAAGTGTTTAACCCCAACCCCGACATAGAAGATAGACATAATGATAATACTTCCTATTTCGATACAAAATCTCATATTTAATACCATTATTTTACGTACTCTACGCTCAATGATTCTACATAGAAAACGTGATTGTAATAATAAACTGTAGTAATATCAGAAATTCCAATGATAAATGATATAATCAATATCTTTACAAACTTACCCTCGAACCATTTAAACCATACAATAATCACGATAGCAATTATCGCTTCCCTGTTGATTATACGTTATCGAGTAAACAACTATAATTTTCATATCCTTGATATAGTATTAGGGTTTCTTCCTATCTTTATCGAAATAATATTTCAAATTCAATCTGTTCTTCATAAAGAATGGACATTGATAAAAACTCTTCCAATAGAAATTTCCTATTTAACTAGTTTTGCTATACCCGTTTTTCTATTCAAACCATCTAGAAAACTTCAGAGTTGGATCTTTTATATTGGCATCTGGTCTGCTGCTGCAGCTTTTTTAAATACAATCATGATGGGAGAAGAACCATGGCATATGCTATTAAGATATTATGGCCATCATGGTATCTTATTATATTTTGGTATATCGATATATATTAGCGGTTATAGGCCAACGCTTAAAGATTATTATAATACTGCAAAAATAATGTTATTAATCTTATTAATTATAGGTTTGATCAATAAGATTATTGGTTCAAACTATATGTTTACTCGATTTAAACCTGCAGGTATGAATCTGACATTGCTAATGGCTGATTGGCCATATTATTTTATTATAATAGTATCTATCGGATTAGTATTTTGTTATTTACTCTATCTAATAGGTAAGGATAAGCTACATAAATCTGTTAAATAGCCACCAGATTATAATAATTAAGGCAAGTCCAATCTTTATATATAATTTATTCATAGAATTTATTCTTGAGCTATAATAGTGAATATTCAATAGAAAATAACATTAAACAGATAAGCATTAAAACTATTGATGGAATTCTTTTAAAATATGGTGTCTTCATTCGAAAGTGAGTAATTATAGCTGCTACCATCAAAAATACTAGGCCAGCAGAACCAAGTAAAACTAAATATGCGGAAGTTGTCTGTAGCATGATAGCAAAAGTAATTTTAAATATACCTACTATATCACGTAACCAATTAGGTAATTGATATATTTTAAACTCTTCAACAATATTCTGATATCGCACTACCCATACAAAAAAGATAGAAACACCTACCAAAATTTTTAATCCATCGTTTAGCGCAAGTAAATAATCCAATATATTCCTCTTTTATTATCTATTAACTAATAGAAAACCACGAATTAGGTCCAAAATGATTATTTGAGACCGGTTTTCCATATTAAAGATAGTATTCAAATCCATATTTTGAAATACCGTACATTTAAATTCAATTATTCTATTAATCCTATCTGTTTAAAT
>CAYTYA010000054.1:0-11427 GCA_964442015.1 uncultured bacterium | reverse complement strand
CTAGTAATAAATAACTAATTCTTTCACTAAACTTGTTTTAGAGAACATTTTCACGGTAATTTCTTTATGATAAAGCGGCTTTGTCCGATGTATAAATTCTACATACTGTTTTTCACATTCTTAAACTGCCTATTCAGTCAGCAAATTTCTTTATTACCTACACCATTTGATATGAGTATAGATCAATTTCGTGGAGATGAAATGAAAACGGAAGTTGTCGTTAATCTAATGATTCCAAAAAAGTTATTTCAGTGGGTGGATGATGGTAATGAATATAAGTTTGAGGGATTGGTTGATGTTCGTGTATTTATTAATGGAAAAACTGCTGCTCAAGATGCATTTCGGATACTTGAAAAATCAGTAGATAGACCTGGTCTTAATGAGAGAAAAGTAAGCATGGTTCAACAATCAAGATTTTTGTTAACCAGAAGTAATGTTGTTATTACAACTACAATTACTGATTTATCATCAAAACAAGTATATGTCTCAACAAAAAATGTAATTATCAGGAAAATTGATGATAGCTTTTTATCAACAAGTGATTTGTTATTATGTACATTTTTAAAAAGGGAAAATGAATTTGATGATGGAAGTATAAATAGGAATGGATTTACACTTGCCCCAAATCCTAGTGGTGTTTTTGGATTAGGAAGACCAATGTTGTATACATATGGTGAATTGTATGGTTTTACTGATGATGGTACCTATACTTTAAACTATAAGATTTATAATCAACAAGGACAGGAGCTAATTCAGCGAGGTCCTTTTGTAAAAGATAAACCAGGTGAATCTAGTGTTGAGACATTTGGTATGAATATTATGGGCCTGCTTGCTGGTAGATATAGATTGAGACTTGATATCCAAGATAATCAAACTGAAAAAAATACTTTTATTGATAGAGAGTTTTTTGTTGTAAAAGAACAACCTTCTGATTTCAAAAGTAACTTTACTATAATTTTAGATGCAATGGAAAATGATGAATTAAATGATTTTATAGATATAGTTGGATATTTCATGACAGAATCGGAACTTCAAACTCTAATTAAGTCTAATAGGGCTGAAAAAATTGTGCAAATAACTAATTTTTTTGAAGAACGCGATCTTGATTCTGAAACATATCAAAATGAATTTTATAATCGATTAAATAAATATTTAGCCATTGCAGATCAACAATTTTCAACTAGAAGCTTTTTGGGCAGAAATACAGATAGAGGACGCGTACTAATATTATACGGTCGACCCGATGATATTGAGTCATATAGTGCAAATGAAGAAAGATTAAGTTATGAAATTTGGCAGTATGAAGATTCAGATAAGGGTTTCTTATTTATTTTTATTAATAAAGAAGATGGCACTGGAATGTTTGAGCAAATCCATTCAACCCATCCAAATGAATTTCGTAACTACCGATGGAAAGATATGATTATTAGAGGAACAACTAACTTAATAGATTTTTAATTATTATTAAAATTAGGAGTATAAATTATGTATAAGTCTGTAGATGCTTTCATGAAAAAGGCTATTTCAAGATCACCTGGTGAGAATGAGTTTCATCAAGCTGTTCACGAAGTAATTTCGTCTATATGGGAATACGTACAAGATCATCCACAATATATTCATGAGGGAATACTGGATCGGATTATTGAACCTGAAAGAGTGATTATGTTTCGTGTTCCATGGCGTGATGATCGCGGTAAAACGCAAGTCAATCGGGGTTATAGAGTGGAATTCAATTCAGCAATTGGTCCGTACAAAGGAGGTCTTCGTTTTCACGCTTCTGTTAATCTAAGTATTTTAAAATTTCTTGGTTTCGAGCAAATATTTAAAAATAGTCTTACCACATTGCCTATGGGTGGAGGTAAAGGGGGATCAGATTTTGATCCTAAAGGAAAATCTGATAATGAGGTGATGAGTTTTACTCAATCATTTATGTCAGAACTTTTTCGTCATATTGGTCCAAATACAGATGTACCTGCGGGAGATATAGGAGTAGGAGGTCGCGAGATTGGTTATTTATTTGGTCAATATAAGCGATTACGAAATGAATTTAGCGGTGTATTAACTGGAAAAGGTCTGAATTGGGGTGGAAGTAAAATTAGACCAGAAGCTACTGGGTACGGGGCTGTTTATTTTGCAGATGAAATGTTAAAACGTAGAAATGAGTCTTTTGAAGGAAAAACTGTTGCTATTTCAGGATCAGGAAATGTTGCACAATATGCAACTGAGAAAGTAACGAAGTTAGGTGGAAAAGTTGTTTCTATGTCTGATTCAAATGGAACAATCCATGATCCAAAAGGAATTGATGAAGAAAAATTAGCATGGATTATGGATTTAAAGAATATTAAGAGAGGTAGGATTAAAGATTATGCTAAAGAATTTAAATGTGACTATCACGATGGTAAAAGACCATGGTTTATTCCTTGTGATATAGCATTACCTTGTGCAACTCAAAATGAAATTAATTCTGGTGATGCAAAATCATTAATAAAAAATGGATGTATTTGTGTATCGGAAGGAGCAAATATGCCTACGGATTCTGAAGCAATTGATGTCTTTATGGAAAAGAAAATTTTATTTGGTCCAGGGAAAGCTGCAAATGCAGGGGGTGTTGCTGTATCAGGGTTGGAAATGAGTCAAAATAATATGCGTTTATCCTGGGCTAGAGATGAAGTTGATCAACGTTTGCATCAGATTATGAAAGATATACATAGTCAATGTACTCAATATGGTTCTGAGGGTAATGATTATGTAAATTATGTAAAGGGTGCAAATATTGGAGGATTTATTAAAGTTGCTGATGCAATGATCGATCAAGGAGTTGTATAATTATATTCCGCTAGCTTCTTGCTCATCCATCGGCTCTATATCTATTGTTTTAGGTTTTAATATAATCCCATTTCCTGTTTGACCATCAATTTTTATTCGCAAAGGTCTTTCTAATTCATAGCAGGTAGTAAACTTTTTATTTTTGATTACTTTTTGTTTTTTTAACCAATTATAATCAAATGATTCATCTTTAGAATTACTATCAATCGTAAAATATCCCAATCTCATACTTGTAACATTTTGAAAAAAGTGACTTCCAAAGGACGGATCAACTGGAAAATCTTTGATTCCAATTTCAACAATTGCACTGGCACCACTTATTTGTTCCCAATTAACAGGTATTCCTAACCATGGATCAGCGGATCCCCAACGACCTGGTCCTACAAGTATATAAGGGGATTTATTTAACATTAGTTTGTTAAACTGATTGATTTCTTTAGCAATCGCTTTAGTATTTGCAGCTCTGAATCTTTTTGGATCAACAAAAACAACATGTTGAACATTATCAATAAAACCATCACCTAATGTTACTTGACTATTACATAATATTGATTTTGATGGTTCATCATCCATATTAATTAATTCTCTTGATCCACCCATAACCATGGGTTTGATCTGCAGGAGTGAAAATTCAGGACTTCTATTTTGATCTTCAAAAATATTGACAGCAAACTCTATTTCCACTTCACATCCAAGAGAATCTTTCCCCATTTCTAATAGATCATTTAATACTTCAACTAATGGGAACATAGACCATTTTAAAATCGGGGTAAAAGTAATTACTCTAGTTCCACTTTGGGATAAAGTATCTCGAATAATATTATCTTCATTAGAAACAACACTACCAGACCATTTTAATGATCCATCCTTTTCAGCTATTTTTAAACTATAGGATGATAGGTTCTTATCTTCATTTTTTAAAAATGAAGAATTATTTCCATTTAATCGCATTGCATAAAAAGAATTTTGCGAGCTCTCTATAGTTGCTTTGATAGAGTAATATTGTGGCAGTATTCCAGGATATTTTGGAGAGAATCGTAATGATTTTTCGCCATTTGCAATTGTACGTCCTAATCCAAGTGCTAAATGAGCTACTCCTTCATTTCTTTTCATGTATGAAATAGGATAGAAGTTAAAACTTTGAGTAGTGCCACTAAATGTAGGATAATAACGATCATTATAATTTTGCCCAACCATTTCCATTAATATAACAGCCATTTTTTCTTCTTCAATTCTGTGTACTGATCTACTTATCAGTGATTTGGGATCCTGATAAAAAGTAGATGCATATACGAGTTTAATAGCAGTAATCAAATCATCTAATCTTTGATTGGCCTTTGATTGATTATTTGGAAGCATATAAGTTGCATACATGCCCGAAAGAGGTTGATATTGAGAATCTTCTAGTAGGCTTGAAGAACGTACTGCCAAAGGGTGTTTTACGGATTTAATGAAAAGTTTAAGTGAATCTATTAGAGATTTGTTAAATGTTGATTTAATAAATCTATTATTTATTTGCTTATTTGATTTATTAGATAATGCATCATTCCATAAATTATTTTCTATCATAAATTCGTCAAAAGAGTCTGTTCCAATTACAGCAACATGTGGAATATTAATTTTAACCTGTGGATAGCTTTTTCTTATGTTTGAGGATCGAATCATTTTTTGCGCAAATGCTAACCCTCTTGCTTTACCACCTAATGATCCACCAGAAATTTGTATAAACCGTTTTGAATGATCAAACTTATCACGTTGTATTTCAACAACTTGTCTAGCCTTACGGTTTTTAATTGTATTCTTGATTAATTCAATTAAATAATTCCGATGCTCAGCTGAATCTTTAAAGTCAGCATAATTTATAGGGCGTACTTTTGATGCTAAGCCAAGATATCCGTGTGCAGCTAACCAATTAGAAAAATGATTACTTTTTGCGTGATACAATAATGATGCCTCTGGGACCGTCTGAATTGCATTGATTAATTCGTTTAGATCAGAAACTCTAACTATCTCCTTGCCCTTTGGTGTTCGAAAAATCAAATCTCCAAAACCAAAATTGCTAACTAAAAAATCTCTCAATTCTCGGAGAAGCGTAGGGGATTCTTTGTACAAAAAATGAGCTTGAACCTCTTTGGCAAGATTTGCATTTTTATTATGCTTTGACTGTAGCATAATTGGTATGCTTGGATCGATTGATCGTGCCCAGCGGGCAAATTTTGCACCTGCATTTTTATCAAGTTTTCCTTTTTTTGGAAAACGAATATCAGAAATGATACCTAGTGTGCTCATTCGAAAACGCTTAAAATATCGTTCTGCTTCTTCATAGGTTCTTGCTAATAAAATTTTTGGTCGTCCACGCATATATAACAATCTTTCATGATCGCTAGCACTTTTATCTACCATTTCTTTGACTTGATGACTTATTTCTTTATAAATCATGGGTAAAATAAGAGAATAATATCGTGGAGAATCTTCAATAAGAATTATGCATCGAACATCAGCTTTTTTAATATCTCTCTTAATATTCATTTTGTCTTCAAGTAGTTTTACAATAGCGAGTAATACATTTGCATTTCCAGACCATATAAAAACACTATCAATTGAAGATTGTTGAAATTTTTCAGATAATTGCTTTATTTCTGATTCATCGAATGCTAGTAAGATAACAGGCTTTTGTGGGTACAGTTCTTTTATCTTTGAGCAGAACAGTATTGGGTCCATATCTGCAATTCTCATCATCACTACAATTAAATCAAAATCTTGTCTTGAAAGCATAGTCAAAGCATCTGCAGCAGTGGATGAATGCCAGACGCGAGGGGCATTACTAAAATTCATACCCATAAATTCATGTAATATTTGTTCAGTTAATCTGCCATCTTCCTCAAGAACAAAAGAGTCGTACGGACTTGCTAAAAGTAAAATTTCATGTATCCGATGAAAAATTAAATCCTGTAACGTTAGTTTGTCAGCGTGTGTAAATTGTACGGTTTTCATTAACAAAACTTATTAACTACTAGTATATATTCAGATAAGAAAAAAAACATACTAAATAATTAAAATGATTAGATCATTAAATTCATTCGATTTAAAAGATAAACGTATATTAATACGTGTTGATTACAATGTTCCTATTGAAGATGGCGTTGTAAAGGATGCGTATAGAATACAATGTTCTATACCCACTATAAAAGAGTGTTTAGAATCTGGTGCTTCTGTAGTTTTGATGTCTCACTTAGGAAGACCAAAGGGTGAAACTAATGAGGACTATAGCTTGATTTCTGTTGGTGAAGTTTTATCTGACTTTTTAGAAATCCCTATAAAATTTTCTAATGACTGTATTAGTGAAGACTCAATTAATGTGACAATAGGTCTCCACCCTGGTGAAGTACATTTATTGGAAAACCTTCGTTTTCATTCTGGTGAAGAAGAAAATGATATTGAATTTTCAAGATTGTTATCAAAGCACGGTCAAATTTATATAAATGATGCTTTTGGCACTTCTCATCGATCGCATGCATCCAATGTTGGTGTGACGGATAATTTTATCCATAAAGGTATGGGTCTATTAATGAACAAAGAAATCCAATATTTACAGAATAAATTTAAAAACCCAAAAGAACCCCTAGTTATATTACTTGGAGGTGCAAAAATATCTGGTAAAATAGATCTTATTGATAAATTTCTTATTGATGCCGATACGATTCTAATAGGTGGTGGGATGATTTTTACTTTTTTAAAAGCAATGGGGATAGATATTGGAAAATCTATAATCGATGAACAAATGATTTCGGTTGCAAATAGAGCGATCAAAAAGGCGCGTCAGAATAGAGTTAAATTAGTACTTCCAGTCGATTTTGTTGTTGCAGATTCTATTGATAATCCATCTAAAATTGAAATATCGTCATTTGATTCAGTTCCCAGTAATATGATGGGACTAGATATTGGACCGGAAACGATTAAGTTATTTTCTAAAATATTATCACAAGCAGGGACTATATTATGGAATGGTCCTATGGGAGTATTTGAAAAAAAAGATTTTGAAAATGGTACAAAAGGAATTGCAAATTTTCTATCTGAATTAAAGGATGAAAATATTATTACGATAGTTGGTGGAGGTGATAGTGCTTCTGCAATAAGAAAGTTTTCTAATATTGAAAATATAACACATGTTTCTACTGGTGGTGGAGCTTCTTTAGAATTATTAAGTGGAAAAAATCTTCCTGCTATAAAAGCATTGGGAAAATTATGATAAGAAAACCGATTGTTGCTGCAAATTGGAAAATGTATAAAACACCACAAGAAGGTGTTCACTTCATTTCTGAATTAAATAATTTGCTTTTGGATAAGGAAAAACCATCAATTATATTCTGCCCGCCATTTACATCGCTCTTTCACATGAATGAAATGATATCTGATTTGGATATCAGTCTAGGTGCCCAAAATGTATATTTTGAGAAAGATGGTGCCTTTACTGGTGAGATTTCTATGAGTATGCTCAAATCTTGTGGTGTTCAATATGTTATTGTTGGTCACTCGGAACGGAGACATATCTTTAATGAATCAAATAAAGATACGAATAAGAAGCTTCATACAGTGTTAGAAAATGATATTGTTCCAATACTTTGTGTTGGAGAGAAGCTTGAAGATCGTGAATCAGGTAATACTCGTATGATTCTTATGGAACAGTTGAAAGATGGCTTGGTAGGTATAAATAAAGATATGATAGATAGAATGATTATAGCATATGAACCAGTTTGGGCAATTGGAACCGGAGTTAATGCTCTTCCAAGTCAAGTAGAAGAATCACATGCAATGATTTGGAAAATATTATTAGAATTATATGATAATAATATAAAAAATAATATTCCAATCTTATATGGAGGTTCTGTAAAACCTGATAATTCGGAAGAGTTGATTCGTACGTACGGAGTTGATGGTTTTTTAATTGGAGGTGCAAGTTTAAATTTGGATATGTTCTCTAAAATAATAGAAATTGTTCATAATAAGTTTATGAGGTAAGTAATGACAAGTGTTTTAATAGTTATACATACAATAATAAGTGTTCTGTTAATTGCAGTAATTTTAATGCAAGCAGGTCAGGGCGGAGGTTTGGCTGGCGGTTTAAGCGCAGGAATGGGTAACTCCATTTTTGGAGGACGTGCAGCTGCAACAGCATTAAGCAGAATTACTACATGGTTCGCAATTGTATTTATGGCTCTTGGTGTATTGATTAGTTTATTAAGCGCTCCTAATGTAGTAGAAAATGAATCTATTCTCAAACGCGAGGCAGATGAAAGGTTATTAGATTTATCAGCCCCTGATATACAACAGAATCTTGAAATTGAATAATTCTGATAGCCGAAGTGGTGGAACTGGTAGACACGCTGTCTTGAGGGGGCAGTGGGGGAAACCCTGTGCGGGTTCGAGTCCCGCCTTCGGCACGAATGGAGTAAAACAATGATTAAAAATATTATTATTTTTTCTTTAGTTACATTGCTTTTTGGTCAGTCTCCTGATCAAGTCTTAAATGATGGTAAAGCTCAATTGGTAAATGCCGATTATGAACAGGCTGAAATTTTATTTAAAAAAGCTCTTGAAATGGATCCAACCTTTTCCCCTGCTATGCTTGAATTAGCAAGAATAAATCTTCGATTTGGTAAAATGAAGGATACGCAAGAATTTCTACGCCAAGCTATTGATATTGACCCTGAGAATCAAGAATACAGAGATGAATTTGAACGTATAAATCAAATTAATACGTTAATGAGTGATGCTTCTAGATATATGGGGGATAATGATTTTAATAATGCTTTTGAGAGTTATAGAGTTGTTTTAGAAAAATTCCCTTTTTTCTCTGAAGCTGCTTTTAGTAAAGGGTTAGTAAGATATCGCGAAAAAAATCTTGATGAAGCTGTCTTACATTTTAAGAAAGCATTAGAAATTAATCCGTATCATGAAAAGGCTAGAACTGCATTAGATAATGTAACTAAGAAGGCTTTTAATGATGGAAATCGATCTTATAAGCGTGGAGATTTAGATGGTGCGGTGGATTCCTATAGAAAAGTATTAGAATTTGATGAGGGTTTTTATCAAGCTCATTATCAAATTGGTGTAATTGAAGCGAAGATGGGGAATCGTGATAGTGCAATTGATCATTATGAGTCTTCTCTTAAAATAAATCCTAATTTTTATAAAGGTTGGTTTGCGCTGGGGCTTTCAAAAAAGTCCAATGGTGATAATATGGGCGCTATATCAGCATTTAACTCAGCTGTTGAGGTTTATCCTGCATATGATAAGGCATATGGAGCGATGGGTGAAATTTATTTAAATGAGAAAAACTTTGAGAAAGCTATTGAAGTACTCAGTACAGCTGTACAAGTAAATCCTACTTATTCTAAAGGATATTCTACACTTGGGGTAGTTTTTATTGAAATGGAAGAATGGGGTAATGCTATAAATAATCTCGTTCTGGCTACTACGTATAATGAAAAAGATGCTATGTCTTGGTATCGTCTTGCTTCAGCTTATAATAATATTGGAGAATGTGAAAGCGCGCAGAAAGCTGCAAGAAGATCCACGGAGTATAAGAAAAATTTTGGTGGAGCTTGGGTTGAACTTGGGGTTTCAATATGGTGTAATGGAAAGGGTAATAAAATTGCTGCTGTAAATGCATTAGAAAAAGCACGAAAAGATAGATCATGGAGAAAGATAGCTGAGTATGAGATGGACAAAATTATGAATCCACAAAAATATCAGAATTGAACAAATTAACTTTTTTTAGAATATTATAATGATAAAAGCGGTCATATTTGACCTTGATAACACTCTTTTAGATTTCATGAAAATGAAAGAGTATGCTGTAAAAGCAGCTATTGCTGGTATGATTGAAGCTGGATTAGATATTGATGATAAAGAATCTTATAACACAATAGTTTCTATTTATGAAGAAGAAGGATGGGAGAATCAGCAGATATTTAATTATTTTTTAGATAGAACTGTTGGAGAAGTAAATAATAAATATTTAGCAGCTGCAATAGTTGCATATAGAAGAGCTAGAGAAGCTAATCTTTTATTGTATCCAAATGTAAATCATACATTGGTTGAATTAATGAAAGCTGGAATTAAACTTGCTGTAGTATCTGATGCGCCAAGTAGAGAAGCATGGATGAGGATTTACTATTTAAATCTACACCATCATTTTGATATTGTATTAACATTTGATGATACAAATGCGAGAAAGCCTTCCCCAATTCCTTTCCAAATGGCTTTAAAGGAACTGAAAACTGAACCAAGTGAAACTTTAATGGTTGGAGATTGGCCAGAGAGAGATGTTGCTGGGGCAAATAATCTTGGAATACGAACTATATTTGCTCGTTATGGAGATTCATTTGGAACAATTGATTCTGGTGCAGATTGGGATATAAATGATGTCTATGAAATCGTTGGTATTGTAAACGAGTTAAATAGTGTCTGAATACTTTATTGGAACAGATATAGTTTCTGTTTCACGTATTGAGAAAATTCTCCAACAATATTCAGATAGATTTAAAAAGCATGTTTTTACAGATAAAGAAAAATCTTATTGTGATTTGAAGTCAAATCCAGCTATTCATTATGCTGGTAGATTCGCTGCAAAAGAAGCAGTGAAAAAAGCACTGTACTCATCTAGTATTATTAATTCAATTGATTTTGCTGATATTGATATCACGCCAGGTGCTTCGGGTGCTCCTCAGGTTAAATTATCCAATACAGATTTAGATAATGTTTTAGTTAAAATTAGCATATCCCATACTGATGAATTCGCAACTGCTTTTGCTTTAATAACGTTATCTTGAAATTACTTACTCAAAAGCAATCAAAAGAATTAGATAAAATATCATCAGATACCTTTAAGATAGAAGGTGTTCAGCTAATGGAAAATGCTGGAAAATGTATATCTGACTTATTTATCAATACTCTTTGTAAGATAGATAATCCAACCATTGCTATTGTATGTGGAAAAGGTAATAATGGGGGTGATGGGTTTGCCGCTGCAATATTTCTTCATTCAAAAAAATACTACCCCGAAATCTTTTGTATATGCAGTCTAGATGATCTCAGTTATGATTCGCGCGTATTTGCTGATCAATGTCTTGATATAGGAATTAATATTCAATTTTCATGCATTACTGTAGTTGATGACTTGAAATATGATTTTATAATAGATGGATTATTGGGTAATGGTGTTAAGGGCCCTGTTAGAGAAAATCTTTATCCATGGATCAAAAAAATTAATAAATCTAAAGCAAAAGTTTTGTCTATTGATATACCTTCGGGATTACAAGCTGATATTGGTATTGCAGATCCTGTAGGAGTACGGGCTGATTATACAATAACCATGGGGTATTCAAAAATAGGGTTAACTATGAGGGATGGTCCATTGCTATCTGGTGAGATTTATGTTGTAGATATTGGGTTTCCAGATGAATCATTTAATTATTTAAATGGTTTAAAATGGAATCTGTTCTTAGAAAAAGATATTTCAACTTTACTTAAACCTTTACATATTGATACAAATAAATACAAGCAAGGTAAAGTCTTGATTATTGCAGGATCAAAAGG
>CAYTYA010000053.1:10590-11671 GCA_964442015.1 uncultured bacterium | reverse complement strand
CGATCCCCTTATTGGTGCAAACATTATTATTGATGGAACCACAATGGGTGCAGCTACAGATACGGAAGGTGCATATCTTATATCAAATGTGCCTGCAGGAGAACATCTTTTAAAAATCACATATATTGGTTACGAAGTAAAAGAACAATCTGTGATTGTTAATGCAGAAGAAGAATTGATTGTTGATGTTTCGCTTGCAAGCGAAACGATTCAAATGCAAACATATGTAGTTACTGCATCAAGAAAACGGGAACGCGTGGAAGATGCTCCTGCTGCTATCAGTGTAATTACGGAAAAAGATATTCGCCGTGAAAGCAACACCAATCTTGGCGCCTATATGAAAGGAGTAAAAGGAGTTGAGTTCACTCAATCGGGAATTGATAGTTATAATTTAAGTGCAAGAGGATTTAATACTTCTTTTAGTTCAAGGCTGCTAACGCTCACGGATGGCAGAATGGCGAATGTGCCATCATTACGATTAATTGCCTATAATGTAATTCCAGTATCATTTGAAGATGTAAAACAAATAGAAGTTGTATTGGGGCCCTCATCTGCATTATACGGACCAAATGCATATACGGGTGTATTAAATATTATTACAAGTTCTCCTCTGGATGGCGATGCTACGACTGTAAACATACAAGGAGGATTATTATCTCAAACTAATTCAGATCCAATGCAAAAATTTACTATGCGTCATGCATCTGCTTTTGAAGATTTGCGCATTGGTGGAAGAGATTTAGGAAAATTTGGATTTAAAGTATCTGGCGTGGTGTTTCGCGGTGAAGACTGGCATCATTATAACCCAGATGAATTTGAAGGCCACGATCCTGCTTTTATCGGTCGTCCAAGATTAACAAATAATGGAATTGATGATGGCGGTACAGTTGGAGAATCTGGTCCAGAGTTTACAGAAGAAATGTTGGGCGTTTGGGAAGGCTCTGAAGCATATTGGGTTGGTAGAAGATTTGCAGATAACATTGATAACGAAAATTTCATTCGCGATGGAGAAGTTGGCTCACCTGAAATTACTCAAGAAATGATTGATATGGCTGCCAGTGATCCATTCCATCGCTATACA
>CAYTYA010000053.1:0-10490 GCA_964442015.1 uncultured bacterium | reverse complement strand
AATCTAGCAACTGGTGGAACTATTTATGATCGTTCGAAAAAATTTAGCAGTCAGTTACAACAAGTAAATGAATTCGTAGGCGGAAAGATGCGCTTCGTATGGGGAATCGATTATTTTATGACAATGCCTGATACAAGAGGGACAATTTTACGTGATAATAATCTACATGATAGACGAGATAATAATGGTAATGGAGAAGCCGGTTCGCCAGATTCGTTCTATGACCAAAATGACAATACATGGTATGATAGTGGTGAACAATATACTACTTGGGCTTCCATTGATACAGCTGCAGATGGTACTCCTATTGATAATGTTATGTTTGCAATAAAAGATGGTGTTGACAATGATGGTGATGGATTAATTGATGAAGGAATTGATGAAAGCTCTGAAAATAATCGACGAATAGTAAATGAATTAGGTGCTTATTATCAAATTAATTGGAAACTTACAGATAAATTTGAATTTGTTCAGGCAACTAGATGGGATGTTCATGATCGGTTAACAAATATGGTACGATTTAATAATGAAGAAGGTAGAAATGTAAATATTAAAAGTTGGGAATTTAATTTTGATGATAAGGAAGGATTGCAAGTTTCACCAAAGGTGGGTTTAATATACCGTCCAAAAGAAAATCAAACATTCCGCTTAACATGGGCAAAGGCTTTTAACACCCCTACAAATCAGGCTCTTTTCCTTAATATATTTGTAACAAGGGTAGCCATATTTAAAGTATATGCTCGTGGCGCAGATGGTGGATATGTTTATCCTAGAAATGATGAAGGGCAGCCTTTTTTCTTTAATACTACATCATTTAATTATGAGCCAATGGATACATCAAAGTATATATTATTTTATCCATCCGTTGATCCAAAGATTGAAGGTTTTTATAATTATACTACAGATGATCTCCCGGAAATTGATGCAGAAATTATTGATACATGGGAATTTGGATGGAAAGGAAGAATTAATCAAAGAATGTTTGGAACACTTGATTTATTCACGAATCATTTTTCTAACTTTATTAGTCGCCCAACATTTATTACGCCTATTATAATTAATAAATCAGTACTAGAAACAGATTGGAATGGAGATGGCATTACAAATGATATCGTTAATGTAACCGATAATAATATAATTGCAGACGCGGAAGATTATGATGAATCATTTAATAAATGGAGAGACAATATTGAAGGTGTCGCTGCAATGGACACTATTAAAGGGCTTGCGCCACCAGTTGTAGTAGGCTATTTAAACTATGGCGAAGTTGATGTTAGTGGAATAGATGCAAGTATCACTTATTTTATCACAAGAAGTTTATCCTTTGATATGAACTATTCTTTTTTAAGCATAACAGATTTCTTAAATCCATTAACAAATGGAAAGGATCCTATTAACGCACCAAAACACAAAGGTGGGTTTAAACTCCAGTATGATCCACAAGATAAGCCTTATTCTTTTTCCTTAAATTTTCGTCATGTTGATGGTTTCCAATGGTCATCAGGTATTTATTATGGTGTAATAGATTCCTACAATATTTTTGATCTACATATGGACTATGATATCAATGATAATTTAACCGCAATGTTATCATTAGATAATATGTTTGATCATATGCATACTGAAATACAAGGAGGACCTGAAATAGGACGGGTTATTGTATTTCGCCTTCAAGCAAAATTCTAATATGTAACCTGTATTAGCGTTACATATTTTTTATATAAATCAATAATTTTTATATTAGAAATTCGCAACAATTAAGGAGCATGAAATTCATGAAATTCAAACATATTATTTATATAACTACTGCAGTTACTATTATTTCTTCAAACTATTTGCTTGGTCATTGTCAAGTGCCATGCGGTATTTATGATGATGCAGCTCGAATTATTCTTTTAAAAGAGCATGTGGTTACCATTGAGAAGGCGATGAATCAAATTAATGAGTTATCTAAAAGTGAGTCCAATGCGCAAAATATGAATCAATCAATTCGATGGATTAATACAAAAGAAGAACATGCAACATTAATTCAATCTACGATAACAAATTATTTTCTTGCTCAAAGAATTAAGCCTAAAAATATAAATGAAGATGGAAGACAATTGTATGTAGATCAAACCCTTACGCTACACCAAATTATAGTTGCTGCTATGAAGTGCAAGCAAAATGTCGATCAATCAAATCCTGCAAAAGTAAAACAATTATTAAATCAGTTTATAAATCTATACTTTGATGATCACGGCAAAAAACATTTAAGATCTTTAGAAAAAGGTTGATTATTTTTTCTGACTGTTGATGATTGGTTTATTAGAAAATATTGATCGGAAAATACTATACTTAATCAACGATTATCTTTCTAATCCTATTTTTGATATATTTTTTGTTACAATAACTAATGAAGATTTATGGGCAATTCCTGTAATAATTGGTATTCTAATTTTAGCTTTTAAAGGTGGAAATCGCGCAAGGATTGCCATCGGAATAATATTGATTGCTACTGGATTAACTGATCTAACTGTAGTAGAAGTAATAAAACCTGCGATCGCACGTCTACGACCCTCTCATACAATGGGTGATACAATCAATGTATTAATTGGTAGGGGCGGAAAATATGGATTTGTGTCAGCACATGCTGCTAACATATTTTGTGCAACGACAATCTTGTCATATTTCTATGATCAATGGAAAAAACCATTGTTCTTTTTAGCCGTTAGTGTCTCTATAAGCAGAGTATACGTAGGGGTTCATTATCCTGGAGATATCCTATTTGGTGGGCTATATGGATATGGTATAGCTTGGCTATTTATTACAATATGGGTCTTGATAAAAATGCGAGAATTAAAAAGAGGACGAACCTGGATTCAATATGAATAAGTTCTAATTTGGAAGAACGTCTTCAGGCGGCTTAACTCCAAATTCAGTGAATCCTTCTTGTCCTGGCGCTTTAATTTCACCATACTTAGACTCAAATTTTTTAATGTTATCAGTTAAAGCCATTAAATATGCTTTTGCATGAGGTGGAGCCATAATAATCCTTGAATGAACCTTTGCTTTTGCAACTCCTGGCAATAATCGCGTGAAATCCATTACTACTTCCGCAGGAGAATGAGTAACCACAACAAAATTTGCATATTCTCCCCCACTCACCTTTTCATCTAATTCAATATTGATCTGCTGAACTTTTTTTTTCTCTTCCATAATGATACTCCTCTAAATAAATCAAGTACTGTTAAAATCTTCCCAGTCCTCATCAAGACCTTCAAAATCTTTATAGTTTACTTCCTCTTCTTCCTGCTGCTGAACCATCTCATTCTCATATAAGTTAAATACTTCTTTTCTTTTCTCATGTTCAGTAACATCTACATCGTCTTCGTCTTCAGGATCAAATCGTTCAATATCTTCGCTATAAACTGATGCATCGAAAAAATCTAAATTCTCCACAATACCATTTGCCATGAGATATTCAAGAAAGTCGAGATAGTTCCTATCTTTTAGATCTTTTTTACAATTAGTGCACACAAGTTTTTTGCGAAGATCCATCTCTTCGATGTTTGCACCACAGTTTGGACAGATTATTCCTTCTTCTAACATAAATAATACTTACTAAAATCGGCGGTTAAATTAATCGGAGACCTATATGGTGGCAATGATTTGTTTAAAAAATTTGATTTTTTTATTTCAAGCCTAATAGCTGCAGTATATAACTATTGCCTCTTTCTAGAAAGTCTGTATCTTTTCTTTCAATAAGTATATTATAATATTTTTCAGCATATGTTGAATAATAGCCAATTTTAATATTTGCTTTTATATGCTTAATTAAACTTGTTGCAAAAGGATTGAATTCAGGATTTAAATCAATTACGGCATGAAACTCTAGTTTCTTACATTTATTAATCAATTGATCATTTGGCAATCCCCAATAATTTTGATCAGTAGAAGAAAACAATATTAATGGGTTATTTATTAAACCATCGTAAGAAATCAAACTTTGTTTTGATAAAGCATAATCAATTTTCATCGTTGGATCAGGCTCCATAGAATTATATATAGATTGTAAAAATATTCTTACTACTCTTGAATAATTAATTTCTTCTGGAACAACAAATAAGACTCGTGAAATAACATTTTTATTTTCATTAATTCCTAATGTCGAATTTTTAATTGACTTAGAAATTAAATTAATAAAAAATAGCGCTAGCCTTGTCTTAAATGGTATGTCCATGGTTGAATATAACTTTTTCACCATTATGATACTGCGTAGTTTTCAACTGCAACTAGAACTAATTGAAATAAATAAATTAAATATGTCATTAAATAAAAAACTGTTTTGGGGTGGATTAGGATGGGTCCTAGGAGGGCCCATAGGTGGTATCCTTGGATATGCTTGGGCGTCGATGTCTAATGCCGGTTCAATTAAAAACTATCAAGGAAATTATAATAAATCAAAAACTCAAGCTGGGGATTTTATTGTATCACTTATGGTTTTATTTGCTAAAGTAATGAAAGCGGACAAACAGCTATTACGCTCAGAGCTTAATTACGTAAAAGATTTTTTAAAGAAAGAACTGAAATCTTCTGATGTGCAATATTTTATGATTCTATTTAAAGATATTTTAAAGCAGGATTATCCCTTAAAGGATGTATGTAAGCAAATTCAACGATCGATGGATCATCCTAGTAGAATTGAATTAATTCATATCTTGTTTGGGTTAGCATTTGCAGATAAACATATTGATGATAGTGAAATAAAAGTAATTCATACCATTGCGGGTTACTTAAATGTTAATCAAAAAGATTATGAAAGTATTAAAGCAATGTTTATAAAAGATAATAGTTATGCATATAAAATATTAGAACTAGATCCTTCATGTAATAATGATGAAGTAAAAAAAGGATACCGTAAAATGGCAAATAAATATCACCCAGATAAAGTATCACATCTTGGTATAGATTTACAGCATATTGCTGAAGAAAAATTCAAAGCAGTTAGTAATGCATATCAAACAATTAAAAAAGAACGGAATATATAATGAGTGAAAAACCAGGAGAATATCCTTTTACTCGCGGTATTTATTCTGGAATGTATAAAGATAGACTATGGTCTATGAGGCAATATGCAGGTTTTTCTTCAGCCGAAGAATCTAATAAAAGATTCAAGTTTCTATTGGATCAAGGTGTGACGGGTCTTTCTGTGGCGTTTGATCTGCCTACTCAAATTGGATATGATTCTGATCATGAATTAGCAAAAGGTGAAGTGGGAAGAGTGGGCGTTCCAATATCAACAATTCAAGATATGAATATATTATTTGATGATATAAGCTTAAATGAAGTTTCAACATCAATGACTATTAATGCAACTGCGCCAATTTTATTCGCACTATATATAGTTGCAGCCGAGAATCAAGGTATATCACCTAATAAGTTAATGGGGACAATACAGAATGATATATTAAAAGAATATATAGCAAGAGGTACATATATTTTTCCTCCTGAACCATCAATGCGTTTAGTAACCGATTTATTAGAATTCGCAAGTATACATACCCCTAAGTGGAATCCTATATCAATATCAGGGTATCATATAAGAGAAGCTGGTTCCACAGCCTCCCAAGAGCTAGCTTTTACAATTGCAAATGGGATAACATATGTATCCCATGCAATAAAAAGAGGATTAGATCCTGAAACTTTTGCCAGTAGAATTTCATTCTTTTTTAATGCGCATAATGATTTGCTAGTTGAAGCTTCAAAATTCCGTGCTGCTCGGAGAATGTGGGCAAAAATAATGAAAGATAGATTTAATGTGAAAAGTGAAAAAGCGATGAAGTGCCGTTTCCATGTTCAAACTGGAGGCTCAACATTATCTGCTCAAGAAATAGATAATAATGTTGTAAGGACGACTATTCAGGCTCTTTCAGCGATTCTAGGAGGAGCGCAATCATTGCATACTAATAGTCGAGATGAAGCATTATCATTACCAACAGATGAATCTGCTAAACTAGCATTGCGTACTCAGCAAATTATCGCTCACGAATCAGGATTAGTTAACCATCCTGATCCACTTGGTGGCAGCTATCTTATAGAAGAAATGACAGATAGAATTGAAAAAGATGCAAATGATATAATTAATAGTTTGGAAAATATGGGTGGGGTTATTGAAGGGATTGAATCAGGATGGATACAAAATGAAATAGCTCAAAGCGCATCAAAGTATCAACATTCTATAGATATAAAGGAAAAAATAATTGTTGGTGTTAATGAATATAAATCAGATAATACAGACAATTACAAAACTATGGAAATAGATGATAATTCTGTTAGAGTTCAATTGAATAGATTAAAAGATTTTAAAACTTCAAGAGATAACGGTTTAGTAAAAGATAAATTAAGTTCTCTTAATAGTATTGCCATTAGTTCCCAAAATATAATTCCTTCCATTATAGAATGTGTAAAATCAAAATGTACAACTGGAGAAATTTCTGATCAATTAAGAGATGTCTTTGGTGAATATCAATCAAGTATTTAAAATTCCATTGCTTAAAATTGCAAAAACTATTTCGATTATTTTTCACCCAATGATTTTTTCATTATTGGTATTTACTATAATAATATTCAATAATAGTATAATACATCCTCATCCATTCAAAATTCTTTTAACTTGCTTCATTTTTTCAAATCTATTACCCATTACTACTTTATTTATATTACAAAAGAAAGGCATTATATCAGATCTAGATGCTAGCATAAAAGAAGAGCGAATTATGCCGCTCTATCTAGGTGTATTATTTGCAATTATTGGTTATGTATTATTATATATACAAGAAGCTAGCGTACTAGTTAAAGGTTTAATGTTTTGTACAATAACAAATACCATTATTATTATTATTATTACTCGTTATTGGAAGATATCTATACATGCTATGGGCATATCTGGCTTATTGAGTGTTTTATGGATGCATAATAAAGAGTACCCATTAATTATGTTTATAATATTATTATTAGTTGCTTATTCAAGGGTAATATTAAAAGCACATAATATTGCTCAAGTAACCATTGGTTCAATCTTGGGGTTATTTCTTACTTTGATTCAGATTCACTTTTTATTTCTACATATATGATATTCACAAATCTGATTGAAGCCAACCTAATGACCAATACTATTGGAAAGTATATTGAATATTACACCCAATTAGAATCAACAAATAATGAAGCTTGGGAAACAATTAAAGAAGGATCAAAGTCTGGTACATTGATTATTACTGACAATCAAATATCTGGAAAAGGAAGAAACGGGAATGAATGGGAATCTAGATCAGGAAAGAGTCTCACATTTTCATTAATTTACCAACCTAGAAGAATACCCATTGAAAAAATAGGTCTATTATCAATCTTAGCTGGAGTTTCTATATTAAATGGGTTGAAAGAATTAAATATTAATGGAGGTCTTAAATGGCCAAATGACATCATATTAAATAAAAAGAAGATTGGGGGAATTTTATGTGAATCAAAAATCAATAAAGGAATGATCGAATGGGTTGTTATTGGAATCGGTATTAATGTAAATGAAAGCAAAGATGATTTTGGTTCCAACATTGCTAAAAAAGCATCCTCCTTATTCATAGAGCTAGGGCAAAACACTCAGCGTGAAAGAGTCATTGCAGGTATATTAAATAATATGGAATTATTATTAGAACGTTTTGAAAGTGACTCTATTAATTTTGATATCAGTATAGATTGGAACAATTATTGTTCACATAATAATAAAAAAGTTTCATTTCAAAAAAATAATATTACTCATTATGGAATTTTTAAAAATATTACAAATGATGGAAAATGTATTATTGAAGAAGATGGGAAAAATAATTCATACTCTGGGGAATCAATAAACGACTTACAAATTTTGTGATAATTATGACTATTACTTTTATGAATAGTTATGTATACCTGAAACACTAATATCTACTTCAAATTCAGGAAAAATTGATTGTAGCTGTTTTTCAATAATATCAAATGATTCGATCACAAGTCCTTTTGATAAGCCATCTTTAACATCTACACCAAATAAAATTACATGGTGTTTTTTCGTATCCACAACTCTAACATCATGAAAACCGGTAATAATATGATGGTTTGATAAATTATCTTTTAAATATTTTTTTACTTTTATTGTTTTTGGATCTGTAATTGAAATAGGGTCAACATGTACTGTCGGTGAAACTCCTAATTTTTTATTTAATTCCTTCTCAACGTTTTCTGAAATTTTATGGGAATTAATCTGATTCTCATCTGCATCAATTTCAATATGAATACTAGCAAACTTATCCTTGCCATAGCTATGAACAGCAATATCATGAACTCCAATAACTCCTTCAACATCCTCAGACAGTTTTCTAATATCGTTTATTTCCTCAATAGTGGGAGGTTTACCTATAAGATCATCTACAGCAGCTTTTGCAATACCAAAACCAGACCACATAATAAATAAGGCAACCGTTAATCCAGCCCACCCATCAACCTGTGCGTAACCATATTTTCCTAATATCATTGCAGACGCAACAAGAAATGATGATATAGCATCTGCACGATGATGCCATGCATCAGCATGCAAAGTACCGGAGGCAATTTTAGAAGATAAAAATTCAGCATAAAGCGCAACTATAATTTTTATAAAAATGGTTATAATAATACTAATTATCATCCACCATTCAGGCTCAACTATCGTAGGGTTAACAATTCGCTCGATCGATGACTCAATAAATTCAATTCCTGCAACTATAAGTAATATTGCTATAACTAATGTAGCAACATATTCTGCTCTTCCATGACCATAGGGATGTTCTTTATCAGCAGGTTTTTCTGACTCATTAAACCCCCATATTACAACTCCACTAGATATGACATCAGTTAACGTATGAAATGCATCAGCAATAACAGATATAGAACCAATAATTACACCAATTAATAGTTTCAAAAAGAACATTATTCCATTTACAATTATAGAAATCCATCCCTGAAACTTGCCAATTCGGCTTCGGTATTTTTTTGTAGATTCTTTTGATTTAGGTATATACCTATTAGTGATAGATTCAAAAATCATATTCACTATTAACCAATACCTTTTACATCATACAGTTTATTTTTGTTATTTTGATATAAAGCATACTGAAATCCATCATGTATGGCTGAAAAACCAACCTGACCATCTTTTCGCAATGCGATGTAACCAATCTGAAAGTCAGGTTTCCCAGATTGCTTTCTAAGAATTCTATTAACAGCTTCTTTACAAGCATCCATGGCAGAATATCCTTGACGCATAAGCTCAACTACTAAAAAGCTTCCACACGTTTTTATAACTTCTTCACCTTTTCCTGTTGCACCAACTGCACCAATTTCATTATCTACATACATCCCTGCGCCAATAATTGGACTATCACCCACACGACCATGCAGTTTATAAGCTAAGCCACTAGTGGTACAAGCTCCTGATAAATTTCCATTATTATCTCTTGCTAACGTGCTGATTGTATCATGTTCATCATTTGGACCCCAAGAATCTTTAATGCTATTGTCTTCTTTCCATTGTAGCCATTCTTCTCTTGATTTATCAGTGAGAAGATTCTCTTCTTTAAAGCCGTTATCTAAAGCAAATCGCTTTGCTCCCTCACCAACAAGCATTACATGATCAGTCTGTTCCATTACTTTTCTTGCTACTGAAATTGGGTGTTTAATATCTCTCAAAAACGCTACAGAACCCGCATCCCCATTTGAGTTCATTATACAAGCATCTAGTGTAACATGGCCATCTCTATCTGGTCTCCCACCTAATCCAACAGATTGTGATAAAGGATCCGCTTCTGTTTTTCTAACTCCTGCTTCCACAGCTTCTAATGATGAACCATTATTATTCATAATAGTCATTGCTGCCTTATTTGCAGGAATTCCATGATCCCAAGTAGAAAGTACTATAGGATTATTTTTTACTTTCCTTATTGGCTTATCACATTGAGTTAATATTGAACTTGATGCAACAATACTAATTGCACTTGATTTAATAAAATCACGACGTTTCATTTTTTAACCCACTTAAAACTAATCAAATGCAGGAATACCTGTAATATCCTCTCCTACAATTAAAGTATGCATATCATGTGTGCCTTCATATGTAAATACCGATTCGATATTTGCCATATGTCTTATGGGAGAATAATCTAAAGTAACACCATTTGCTCCCAAAATTTCTCTGGATGTGCGAGCAACATCTCTAGCCATTGCACAATTATTTCGTTTTGCCATAGAAACTTGATGAAAATTCATCGTACCAGCATCTTTCATTCTACCTAATTTCATAACCATTAATTGAGCATTAGTTATTTTTGTTAATATTTCTGTTAGTTTAGCTTGTGTTAATTGATATCCTGCAACTGGTTTTGAGAACTGCTTTCTTTCTTTTGAATAATTCAATGCAGATAAATAGCAATCAGTTGCACAACCTG
>CAYTYA010000052.1:0-11806 GCA_964442015.1 uncultured bacterium | reverse complement strand
TTTCAGGAGGGGCATCACCATCACTCCAAAAAGTATGAGTGTGAAGGTTCCCTTTATACCATTGGTATGTGTCACTATTATTACAGTTAATAATTAATAATAGTAATGGAGCGATATATTTTATTTTTTTAAAAATGTTGATATCCTTTTTATTAATTCATCTCTAGTCTCTCTATAAGGGGGGAGATCTTCTTCATTAGATGTCCAACCATGATAAGGATCCTCAATGCTCCAATGTATTTGTTCTGGATTACCTGGAAAGTTTGGACAATGATTTTTTGCATTATCACATACGGTAATTGCAATATCAATACCATAATTTATGTACGTATCAATAGATTCTGAATGATGGTGAGAAATATCAATACCAATTTCATTCATTACAGTTACAGATGCTGGATGCAATCTAGATGGGTGGCTCCCCGCGCTAAAGACTTCAAATGAACGTCCATCCATTTCACGTAGCAATCCTTCTGCCATTTGCGATCTACAAGCATTCCCAGTACATATGAAAATTACTTTCTTTTTATTCATATTTTATTTTACCCTTACTATTGCTAATCTACAAATTTCAGCATGAATGCATAGTGATAAAAGATAAGAAATTCTAAATTTTAACCTGATATGAATAAAAAACATATAGCAAAACCTATCCTGTCAAATCCAATTGAACCGTACCCAGGATTAACAGTTTCTGATTTAAATAGGTATTTACCCGCTTTACAAAAAGCAGATGATATGCAAATGACAATTGATAACATGCATGATGGTGTTTTTTTATCTGATGGATTAGAAGGCCTTCGAAAACTACCTTCATCCAGTATTGATGTTATTATAACAGACCCTCCTGAGAATCCCTGGAGAGGAGAGGATCGCCCTGGATCTCCAATGACTTTGCAGGAATATTACAAATGGAATAATAACTGGCTTGAGCAAGCACACCGAGTACTCAAATCAACAGGCGCTCTATATCTATTCTGTGATTGGAGACTATCAGGGATGTATCATTCTATGTTAACTAATTTTCTTCATATACAAACTCGTATAACATGGAGAAAAATGTTGGCTGGGGAGACTTCCAAGGCTTTAACCTGGAAAAATCAGACTTCAGATATTTGGTTTGCAACAAAAACGAATGATTTTCTTTTTCATCAAGAAGCTATTACCAATCAAAAAGATATTAAGCCTTCATTAGAAAAGGATTCAGGACCTAATAATTTATGGGCAGATATTATTGATACCCACACAGGAAAATCTGAAGAAATGAATGGTGATAAACCTGAGGCATTAATTAAACGTATATTAGATGCAAGTAGCTTCAAGCTAAATTGGGTTGTGGATCCGTTTATGGGAACTGGAGGAGTAGGTGTGGTAACAAAAAAACTTGGTAGGCGTTTTATTGGTTTTGAAACCGATCAAGATCAATTATTGATTAGTATGAAAAGAATAGATCAAAGTTAGGAATATAAGTATGTCATTATATGAAACAATACAATCTGATATGTATGAAGCAATGAAAAGTAGCGACAAATTTAAGGCTTCAACTTTACGGGTTGCTCTTGCAAAGCTAAAAGATAAAAAAATTGAAAAAAGAGAAGATTTAAACCAGAATGAAGAAATTAAGATTATTCAAAACTTGGTTAAACAGCGTAAAGAAGCAGCCGATATATATGAAAAAAATGATCGTTCAGAGCTTATGAAAAATGAAATGGATGAATTAAAAATATTAAGTATGTATTTACCACAAATGATGTCTGAACAGGAACTGAATGTATTAATTAAAGAAGTTATTTCAGATGTTGGTGCTACCAGTATGAGCGATATGGGAAAAGTTATGCCTGAGATTATGAAACGTTCTGAAGGAAAAGCCGATGGTAAAATGACTCAAACAATTGTAAGTAATATTTTACAGCAAGCGTGATTTTATTTTTAGATGTCCTGGCATGTTTTTTTATGATTTTAATGGGAAGTATAGGTTTTCGTAGAGGATTTATTGAGGAAGTTGGACGCTTAATTGGATTAGTAATCTCAACAATATTTTCTTTAAAATATTATCTTACCTTATCATCAAAAATATTAGTTTTTATTCATCTTAATACATTTGTAGTGATGGTAATTAGTTTTTCAATTATCTTTGTTTTAATGTTATTTATTATAAGAGTGCTAACAAGGTTCTTCCATATTCTTTTAACATCAAGAGGAACAAAGTTTGCTAATCGTTCCATGGGATTTGTTTTTGGTGCAATAAAAGGAATTATCATATTAATGTTATTCTTTTGGACCATGGATCTTTTCCCTTCAAATAAATGGATATCTATCATACGTAATGAGTCTAATTTATCGTATAGGTTTACTAATACTCGATTCATTATAATTAATTTGTTTCATCTTGAGGATCCCATAAAAGAAGGAGAAATATTTTTGAAGAACATGATTAATGATGATACAATAATTAATAATGATAAGTCTTAATTATGGCACGTGTTCCTGAAGAAACAATTGAGCGCATTCGAAATACTGCAGATATATATGATGTAGTTGCTCAATATGTTGATCTAAAGAAACGAGGGAGAAATTTCTTTGGATTATGCCCCTTCCATTCAGAAAAAACTCCATCATTTAGCGTTGCTCCTGATAAACAGATATATCATTGTTTTGGATGTGGAGCAGGAGGAAACGTATTTAGTTTTATTGTAGAACATGAAAAGATTTCATTTATAGAAGCCGTGCAACAGCTAGGTCAAAAATATGGAATTGAAGTAGATTACCAATCTGGGCCATCAAATAAAATTTTCTCTTTCTTGTATGAGGCACATGATATTGCAGTTAAACTTTATCATAATACCCTTTTTTCAGAAAAGGGAAAAGCAGCGCTTGATTATCTTCATAATCGAGGATTAAATGACGATACGATAAAAACATATCAGATTGGATTTGCACCCGATTCATGGGATACATTATCTAATACTGTCAAACCATCATCATTTAAAGATGCTGTTTATGAAAAAACAGGATTATTTATAAAAACTGATAGGGGTTGGCGTGATCGATTTCGATCAAGGATAATGTTCCCTATATACCATCAATCAGGGAAAGCTATTGCTTTTGGCGGAAGAATATTTAATAGTGATGATCCTGCAAAATATCTCAATTCACCAGAAACTCCATTATATAGAAAAAGTGAAGTATTCTATGGATTGCATAAAACTAGAGATTCTATTCGAAAATTTTCAACTGCAATCCTTGTAGAGGGATATACAGACTTTTTACAATTAGTGCAATTAGGTATTCCAAATGTTGTTGCTCTTTCTGGAACGGCCCTAGGAATTAATCATGCTAATCAGATACGAAAGTTTGCATCCAAAGTGTATTTAGCATACGATGGGGATGATGCAGGAGTAAATGCAACTTTAAGGGCAGGGTATGTTTTATTTCAAGCGGGTGTAGAACCTTTAGTTATCCCCATGCCTAATGATAAAGACCCGGATGATTGGGTTAGAGAAGAGGGCGTGAACGCATTTCAAGAAGCAATGGGCTCAAGTATGTCTCTTTTATTATTTCACTTACAAAAGAAAGATGTTAAGAATCTATCAGCTACTGACCGATCTAGAATTGTAAAAGAAATTCTCAAAGAAATATCACTAATTAATGATGGAATTATTCGAGATGACTTACTTAAATCATTATCTCAAGAGCTTCAATTAGATGAAGTAGAAGTATTTCGATTATTTAATAGTCAAACCGGGATGAAGAGAGTTAGGATGGATTCAGAACAATCCGACACCAAGGATCAACCATTTACAAATACAATGCAAAAGGCACAATTAGAAATTATTCGCGCTATTGCATTTAATTTTGATGAAGTGTATCCATCTATGAAAAACAAAATAGATTTTCAAATATTTGATGAACCAATCCTTCAAAAAGTAGGATTATTATTAATAGAGGATAAAAAATCTAAAGATTTATCCGCAATAATTGATCAATTTGAGAATATGGATGAAAAAAGATTAGTCTCTGAAATTCTATTTGATGAAGTGAGCTCTGATGATCCACAATTAATTATAAAAGAATGTTTTTCTACTATTAAGAAAAAATTAATAAAAGATCAAATTAAACAAGCAAGAATAAAAATAAGAGAATTAGAATCTTCTGGAAAAGATACAAAAGAAATTATTATTCAAGTAACCGAGTTACAGAAATCATTACAGGCATTAACAGAAAATATTGAAACAGATTAAATTTGTGAGATTATCCCTAATAGCCATATTGTTTTTTACGTTTGCATATGGACAAACTATGAAATGGGATAATCGAGCAAGATATACTGCAATGAAAATTTCATGTGATACAGATAGTGTTCCAATATATTTAGATGGTTACTATGTTGGTAAAACACCAATAAGGCAAGCATTAACCGTGACCCCTGGTTGGCATAAAGTAAGTATTTTTCCACCAGATGATGGGGTTCCAGAGCAATCTGTTCCATCAAATAAAACACTAAAAGATATCATTCGATTAGGCCAGCAAGATGTTATGGTAGAAGAAGGGAATGTAGAGTTAGTGGTAATGAGTTATCGAGCAATTGATGCAGAGATAGAAGAATATCAAAGACAGACACAAAGCGGAACCTGGGTACGAGCAAGTATGCTATTTGCTTTATTATTTATTATTATCTGGGGTCTATAGATAAAAGAATATTGAAAGCAGTCATTATTTTTCGCTACACAGTTTTATTGATACCTTTCTTTTTGATCGGTCAAGGAATAGACACCACTATAGTAAAATATTTCCCGACAGATCTTACAAGATCCATTTTATTACAAGATGGTATAGATAAAAAAAAGGTAAAAAAAGGAGCATATTTCAAAGCAACCTATGATGGAAGTGGGGACTTAATTAAAATTGAATATATACCAAGTAAGAGAGATATAGGTGTATTAGATACTGTTCAAACAAGAACATTATTTTATTCAGACTGGAATGATTATAAAAGAGAGCTCAGCAATCCTATTTCTGAATGGGATTCAGAAAGATTACCACATTATAAGGCGACTTTTGGTAGAAATGGTAGATTAACATTTGTTGAAAGATATAATGGACTCGGAGAAAAATTATTTACATATAAGTTACGGTGGAACAAAGAAGGTACGAGGTCAGCATATAAAGTAATATTTCATAAAAATATGATCATTACACAATTAGATAGTGTTTTATTTGCTAATCCAGCAAGTGAGATTCGAACTAATTGGGTTGCTGATTTTAGAAGCATAAAAGATGGTAGGCCAAAATCAGTATCGGTTTATGATGAGCTTGGTAGTAAATACTACAGTTACAAATTTTATTATGATGATCTACAAGATTCAATAAATCAAACAGAAAAAATTACTTCAAGATATTTCCAAAGAGATACTTCATATCTAGGAAGTCATGAGATTTATATAGCTAAGGAAAAATTTCTTACCCAACTAGATTATTTTAATATTGATGGGTCATTAATATCGAGAAATGCATACTGGATGGATCCTATCCTTGAAGATGTAATTGTAACGACAGCTAATGAGGAAGGTGAAATAATCGGTCGGCATATTGTATCAAAAGCAAATACATTATGGAGACAGTATCGATTAGGAGGAACCTATAAAGATAAAGAAGAAGAAAAAGCAAATATAAGGGAAAGGAAAGTAGTTAAAGATCGCGTAATTGAAGAAGAGGAAGAAAAAGATGTAGCGATGATGAATCTAGATATATATGGTTCATTACCAATGATGAATGGTGTAGGCTTGAATATGAAACAAATTAAGTGGGGTCCTGGCTTCATTGTTGGATCTAAATTGCCATGGATCTTTAGATTTGATCAATCACTATATTATTTATTATTTGAGTATATGTCAGTTTCACTTCCTGGCGGTTATTATCCATTAGAGCTCAACGGCTTTAATGCCTTAGTAAGCACCCCGATTAGTTTAAGTTCAATTCAGGGACTAAATATTGTTGGCGGTTTTGGTATGCATCTAGCATCGTATGGTCAAGTTAACAATGTGAATTCATTTGCTATCATAGGTGGTGCAGAGTTTCGATTAGTTAGCAATGTATTTTCTAATTCACGAATAAAAAATGTTTTTGGTTTTCGAGCAGTGCATTCAATGGCAGATCCACGAGATGAAGAAGCAAATAATAATTTTATATTATTTCACGTAGGATTTATTTATTCATTTTAATTATAGTAATAAAAAAGCCCCAGTGAAGGGGCCTTTTTATTATATCTAGTTAATATATTTATTAATTAGAACTTAAATGTTACACCAGCATTAAAGTATCTTGGAGCACCAAGAAATACTTCAGCTGTCATTGCATTATGTCTACCAGTTTCATTACTGTAATAACCATTATAACTACTATTATCAACAGCATCTTGAACATAAATAGCATCTAATGCATTGAATACATGTAGGAATAAAGTTAAATCATATCCAGAAACATTAAGATCGTAATATGCATGTAGATCTACTTTGCTATATCCAGGAGTTTCCCATGATTGATTTCTATCTGCATCTGCATCTGAACCATCATATTCACGGCTTGATGGACCCCAATCAGCAAAGTGACGAGCATATTTACCCCATATTGCTTGTACTTTCATACCATCCATTGGAGTTAGTGTAGGTCCTAAAACAACACTCCATTGAGGTTGATCGCCAATACGTAGTCCGTCAAGCGCATAGTCATATTTAGCTTGTTCACCAGTGTCATAATTCTTATAGGTACCACTTGCATCACCATCATGTTGCCATGTGCCAAATGACGCTGCACCAAACATACTGAACATATCACTCATTTGGGCATTAGCTTCCACTTCAACACCTTGGTGGATTTGGCCAACGCCAGTTAGGAAAACCATAGCGTCAGCACCATCACTTGAGCCTGATGCCACATATTTAACCTGATTACGATCTTTCCACTGGGTATTGTATAGGTTTACATTTCCCCACATAGAGCCATCATCAGATCTCAACTTTAATCCAGCTTCTAAGCTAGTAAATGTTTCATTAAGTGGATCTGTAGATATTGTTCCATTGTTATCATCAATAACATTATCAAGAATTGGAACTTTTTCAACATTTCCAAAATTAAAGAATACTTTGGCTTGATCACCAACTTTTCCAACAACTGGAATAGCGCTTAACATAGACATTGCACCACCTAGGTCATACATGACACCTGCTTTAAACTGAATAGCAGTAATTGGATCAGCTTCAAATTTGGGTTTTCCTACTAGGAAATAGTTTGTATGTGTATAAGTAACAGAAGACCACCCAAAGGTACCATAAGCTGAAAGAGCATCTTTTGTATAATTACCTTGCGCGAATAATCCCATCCAATCCACGGTATTTGTATTATGATAAGCAATAATATCTCCTAAACCTGCTTGATACCCATCTGGACGGTTATCATCAGAAGTTTCTACAAAGTAATCACCACCTAATAAGTCACGAACTTCACGCGCATGCTCAATTTCAGCAGTTCTCCAGTCAACACCAAATTCAAGAGTTGTTTCATCATTCAAATCATAATTAATCTTAGAAATAAGACCATACGTATCCTGTCTATTAATACTATTTCTTAGAATTGCATCTGACTCACCTAGTCCTTTGGCTTCACCTTTTCTAGTCTCATCACTTTGATTCATTGCAATTGTTGCATCTAAATCAAAAATTCTTGAAGGGCCAGAATAATCCCAAATGAATCCATCATTGTTTCTATATGTTCCAGAACCACCACCAGAACCACCAGACCAGTAAAAAACAGATGATAATCTCATTTGGTCATTAATTGTCATAAAATGATTCAGATTAACAAGTGGTTTATGAAAGAAATTTTCACGTTCATTGATGAAATTAGGATCGTGACGCGCCTGAGTTTTAGCTCCATACATATACATATACTGTTTTCCAGTATATGAAGGACTAACCTTTGCCCAATTTTGACTATAGAATCTACCACTTTCAGCTCCAGGCTGTAGATCATGTGTCGTAGCTTCAGAAAATTTATCTAATGCAGCTTGAGCATAACCCAAATCATTTTTTGCAAAATCTTGGTTATACGCTGCAGCATTTTGTTTCCACAAGTTTTGTCCATGACGTTGTGGGGCACCGATCGCATATAATTCAAAACGATTATTTTCATCTACCGCATAACTTGCACCAAGATAGTAGGCCCAAGCATCTGTCCATTGCTTATCAATGACACCATCACCAGTTTTTCTAACAACAGTAGCACTCAATGCGTATGTGTCATTAATCAAACCTGTGCTATAGTTTGCTGTTGTTTTTAAGAAATTACCGGCACCAAGCTCTTGCTTGAACATTCCGCCAGATTCCATCGCTGTAGGATCAGTAATAACATTCATTGTACCACCTATTGATGGTGCAGCAAGGTTTACAGCGCTGAGTCCTCGTTGCATCTGAATAGAGGAAGTTACATCACCAACCCCATCCCAATTAGACCAATATACCCATCCATTTTCCATATCATTTTGAGGTACACCATTAATCATAACAGCAACATTCCGTTGATTAAATCCACGAACATTTACACGTGCATCTCCCGCACCACCACCTTGCGCTGTAGCATATACACTAGGTGTAGCATTCAACGCCAAGGGAATATCTTGTGATCCAAGACGAAATTCCATATCAGCTTTACTAACATTTGAATACGCTACTGGAGTATTTTCACCAGCACGTGATGCTAATACTTCTAAGCCACTCATTTGCAATACAGAAGTTGATAATGAAAAGTTTAGAACTGTAGTTCCTGTTCCAACAGTAACTGTTTCACTAGATGATTTATATCCCATTACAGAAGCTGTAACCGTATAGGAACCTGCTGGTACATTTTCAATTACAAATGAACCAGATTCATCAGCAGCAGCACCAAGCTCTGTACCTTCAACGACAACATTTGCACCTGGCAAGACGCCTCCAGTACTAACATCGCTAACAGTACCTGCAACGGTTCCTGCTTCACCCCAAACAGCTTCTTCAACAGCTGCTTCTTCAACCACCGCATCATCTTGAGCAAAAATGGCAAGGGGGATTGCTAATATTAATGAGTATAGAAAAAATTGATTTTTCATTATTTTACTCCCTTATTATGTATTGTTTTTCAGATTTAATTATATTTATATGTAAAATATTCAACACGTAAAATAGTTTTACTGTGCTGGAAGTTCATAATATCTAATAACTTTCGCAAACATTTAACACAAATTTTTTTTATTAGTAATTTTGTTAAAAAAATTAAATTTCTTCACCAAATAATTTTTCCACATCAATAGATCTATCTTCATTATAGAAAATCCATTTCCCAAATCGTTTTCCCTCAGCATATTCGCCTTCAATTTGTTTCCACCCTTCTTCATACCATTGAACACTTTTTCCGTGCCGGACTCCTTCCTTAAACTCTTCCTGTTTGAATTTTTTCCCACTATCATAGTACCAGTTATATGTCCCATGTAATTTTCCATCTTTAAATTGCCCCTCCGCATAGCGTATACCTTTTTTATTCCAGTATGTCCATTTTCCATTCCAGAGTCCATTTTGATATGATCCTTCTTTTTGTTTTTGACCATTTTCGTACCAATAGGTGCGTTTCATCACTATAATTCTATTTTTAGATTCCTTAACTACCGTTACAATTTTTGGCATCCCATTTTCATGTACTGATTCGACATAATCTCGAGTTTGAGAAAAGAGAAAGCCAATCAGGAAAATGTTAAGAACAATTATTCGTTTTGTTTTTAAACCTTGGCTCATAGGCTGTTAATTTACATGAAAAATTAATATTACTCCACAGAACACACTTAATAACTTTTTATCGTAGATTAAGATAATGTTATCCAATAATGGATATTATTAAAAATATAAAAAATAAGTCATGAAAAATATTAACGGTGAAACAAATGTGAAATCACTACGATCCGGTTCTGGTAGTATTAAAGGTATAGGGAAAGAAATTGGAAAGTTTATTGTTGTAACCATGGAAGTTCCCTGGAAATTAGTAAAGAATGATATTGGAGGACATCCTGAAAAGGTAATTATTATTAATACTGTAGATAAGGATGCACTTAATAAACTTTTATCAGCCATGCCAGATATAGATAGCATCGTTGGGATTGGGGGAGGAATGGCAATTGATGCTGCCAAATATTTTTCATGGAAACGAAATATTCGACTGATATCTATCCCAACTATTGTTAGCGTCGATGCCTTTTTAACGCCTGCAGCAGGAGTTAGATCTGAAAATAAAGTGATATATATTGGAAATAGTTCGCCGGACCCCTTAATTATTGATTATGATATAATTAGAACTGCACCAAAAACATTAAATATAGCTGGAGTTGGTGATTTATTATCTATACATACGGCAAGCTTTGATTGGTATCATGCAGAAAACAATAAAAAATCAGAATTTCCGTATTCTAAAGAGAATGTAATTGCGGGTGAAAAAATTATTAATAATTTATATAATAATATTGATGATATAAAAAATGTGACCAATTCAGGAATTGATGCAATTGTAGAAGGTTATATGCATTTAAATACGATTTGTCTTCCCGCAGGACATTTCCGAATTGAAGAAGGATCTGAACACTATTTATTTTATGAACTGGAAGAAAGGTTGAAACGATCTTTCATTCATGGGCATATAGTTGGTTTAGGAATTTATTGTATGAGTCAATTGCAAAATAATCAATCAGATTATATTATTGAATTTATGGACATGGTTGGATTGGACTATCACCCTAAGGCAATGAGAATTAATAAAGATGATTTGGTTTCTTCATTGTTAAACCTAAATAATTATGTGAAAGAGAATACCCATTTGTGGTTTACGATAATAAATACTAGAGAAATAAATAATTATTGGGTTCAAGAAATCACCAAAAATCTAAATTTCTAATTATTCAATATTGTTTTACTTGGCAATTGGGACAGAAATGTGTTCCGCGTCCGGCTATTTTTTTCTTTTTGATAATTTCTGAACATTTTGGACATGGGCTACCTTCTTTACGAAATATATTTAGCTGATCAGAATACTTTCCAGATTTACCATTTAAAAAAGTAAAATCAACAATGGATGTTCCTTGCGCATTTATTGATGACTTCAAGGTTGATTTAATCGCTTTACACAACATTATGATTTTTTTTTCTGGGATTTTGTTCGAAATAGTTGCTGGGTGGATATTACTTTTCCACAAACATTCATCAACATATATATTTCCCAATCCAGCAATAATATGTTGATCCAACAATAATGCTTTAATCATCCTTTTTTTATTGTGTAAAACATTTAAGAGAAAACGATCATTCATATCATTACTTAAGGGTTCTATTCCTAGTTTATTATTTAGATAATTCTGTGATTTATAATAGTAAAATTTCCCAAACTTTCTTGTGTCTTCGAATATTAAATAATTGCCATTGCTCATTGTAATAATAGCTGATATATGTTTTTTTTGTGGAAGATTATTTTGAAAATAGAGTTTTCCAGTCATACGTAAATGAATGGCAAGGATACTCTTATTAAATCCGATAATAATAAATTTTGCCCTACGATCAACTCGTTCGATTTTTCTCTTAGATAAATTTCTTAAAAAGTCAGATTTGGAAAAATTATATAATACTTTTGGCCATCTTATTTCAATATTTTCAAATTCATTTCCAATAAGTTGATCACGAATTGATTGGACTACAGTTTCTACTTCAGGAAGTTCAGGCATACATTAATTAAACCAATATGA
>CAYTYA010000051.1:3464-11930 GCA_964442015.1 uncultured bacterium | reverse complement strand
TTTGAATTCTCCCAAAAATCTACTACGGAACCTGATAATTTTCCAAATACTATAGTAAATGGAAGAGCACCTGTCCACTCTTGACTTAAACTATTAATAAACTCCTCATCCGGTTGATCTTTAATATATGCTTCTCCTTTAAAATTTATCTTTTTCAAATAATTGATAACATCTCTTTCCTGCTCAAGCCAATCAGCACTTACAAAAATCACTTTAAGATCTTGATTGTATTTTTTTTCTAAATCATATATAAACGGAAACTCCGCTATGCAAGGTCCTCACCAAGTTGCCCATATATTAATTAAAACAGCTCTTTTTCCTTTCTCTAATGCTGCGGCATCAAGAATATCTTGTGCAGTTACTCTAACAACATACCCTCTGTCACAACCAACAAGGATAATTATAAAACTTATAAATAGTATTTTATATAGCTTGGGCACTATAATTAGTTATTATAACTGTTATGGATTATCTAGTAGCCCTATTCGATCTTGCAGCGATAAACGACCTGAACTAGAGCAAACAGGTGAGAAATTAGGAATAATATCAGGTATATTATCAAAATCATCATTGATTTTATCATACACTTCAGTCTTTGATGGAAAAGAATAAACAGGTGGAATATAGTATTGAACCGTTAAAACATCAGGATTGTAAGTAAAATGATCAAGTCCCTGAACACCCAAAGCCAAAGTAAAATAAACAAACAATGAATCATTATCTTCCGTTAAAAAATAATAGGAAAACTGACCGCTTGAATTAAGATCTAAATCAAAAGTTTGCGTGAAAAAGCATGAACTTTCTTCATTATCACAATTTCCTTGCCAATCTCCATACGTGAAGTAAGCACCCGTATCTGGAAAAAAGATTAATAAGGAATCATGGTCTAGTGTTGATTCTGTCTCCCAGATAGTATCACCAGAACTATTTACGCTAAAACCAACAGTATCCAACGCTTCACACGTATCTTGCAATTCCCATAATCCCTTAAAAAGATAAAGATCTTCTAGATTATTAACTGTGCCATCCAGTGTATCAACACATGCTAAACAACTATTGTAACAAACAATATCTAAAATAAGAGAATCTGTATCTGGAACTTCCAACCAACGATTGCCAGTACCAGAAAGAACACATGATAGGCTATCTAATGATTCAGCATTACCACCAAGAACATTGCTATTTAAATACATATATTCAACTGTATCACCAACTATGCATGACAATGTTACTTCATATACATCGTTATTATCCAAATCAAACATCTCTTCAATAGAACCATTTACAGATTGCATTGTACCTGCAACATGTATTCCATTAGCTGAGATAGTTTCATTGCCCATATCGACTCGGAAAGTTATCAAAGCTTCTGGAGAAGAATCACCTGAAACGCTACAAGAATAATTAGCTAATACTGAAAGAAAAAGAATCGAAAATAAATAAATTTTAGTCCGAGGCATACATGGAATTTAATCAAATATTTAGAGAGAATGTATACTGGAAAAGATTTATCATTATTTTATTTTTAGATTAATTGAATCTCGAATAGCTCTTATGTAAGATGGACTTGATCCACAGCAAGCTCCTATTACGGAAGCACCATCATCAATATAACTATTAACTTGTTTCATAAACCTATTAACACTCAATTTACTTTCTATTATTCCTTCCTTCGAAGGCATCGATAAACCTACATTTGGATAAACACCCCATGATTTAGTCCAATTTTTTATTATAAATTTAATTGCACCATTTGTAGTATTACATGGATTGCAATTAAGAAGAACCATTTCAACTCCAAAGTCTAATAAATTAAGTAATACCTTTGTTAAATCTGTTCCATCCAACAATTTATTTTCACTACTTAAAACTAAACTTATCCATCTAGGAATTTTTAAATCATTTGTGGATAAAATAGCTGATTTGATTTCAAGCCAACATCCCATTGTTTCAAATAATATCATATCCACACCTGCATCCTGCAACCATCTTGCAAGCTCTCTGAACTCCTTATTTGCCAAATCATATCCTGGAAATAAGTTTGGTTCATAGCATTCTTCAAGTGGAGCTATTGATCCAGCAATAATTGTATTTCTACTTGCAACCTTACGAGCCAATTTAACTGCCATATTTAAACTTTTATGAGATCTAGATATTGCATTCTTTTTAGAAAAACCATTATTAGAGTATGCCCTTGGTGTTGTTCGAAATGTGTTGGTAGTTAAAATATCCGCACCAGCATCTAAATATGATTTATGAATTTTTTCTATATATTCCGGATGAGTAAGATTTATATCACCTGACCATATTGGTAAAGGTAATTCTATTCCAGAGTCTAAAAGTTGAGTTCCCATTGCTCCATCTAAGAGTTTTATTTCATTCATTACTTATATGTAATAGATAAAGATAAATTATTTTTTACGAATAGGTTTCATCATCTCTTTTGAAAATAGTTTCGCTTGATCATCGTAGTGTTTCGAATCTACAACAGAAGTACTAGCGCCAAATTGATGAATACTTTCGGAATAAATATTTCCTTCTGTATCCCATTCGATAAATTGAATGTAACAGTCTCCAGCTACACCTTTCATAATATTTCCATCATTTCTTGTATAAATTGCTCGCAACATATCTGGTCCGCCACCAAGGGGTAAATCTGCAGTACCATGTTTTAATCTTTGAACAGATCCAAGTGGAATATCAATGCTACCATAGTTTTCAGTTAAAAACTGAATTCCTTCTTTCATTTTATTAATAATTTTATCATAATTATAGGTGTATTCTTCTGGGTTAAACCCAATATGCCGAAATGTTAAAAATCCTAATGCGGCTGCCTTATTTTCCTGCTCCGCAGATAAATTCCAATTTTTTAACAAATCAACGGCTGGCTTCAAATCATTTGAAATGTTCTTTGAATCCAAAAGAAATTTTTCCAATACTTTTGCAACATGAGAGTTTTTCGAATACTGCTTATCATATTTATATGCTAAAAATTCTTCACGTGAAATATTTTTATCTTGCCCAAATAACTCTAATGCTCTTAATGCCCTATTAGTTTGGTGAGTATCAATCCCTGTATTTTCAGGTAACCGATCAGGAAAGTCTTTTGGATTATCAGTACAAAGATATGGTGTATTATTACAACTATATATAAAACCTCCTGGGGGGTTCTCAATTTGTGGTAAATCCTCATATGGTATGTATTCATTCCATAAATAAATTGATTTATCTCCAGGCACGACCTGCTTCCAATCTAAATCAGGATGCCTTTTTGGTATTTTGGCATTATACACATAATAAATATTACCAGCTTTATCTGCATACCCTGTGTTAAACATAGGAATTGCATGTATTGACATTGCTTCTTTGAATTCAGATAGATTTCGTGAACGATTCATTCGATACCATTGCTCTACTAATCTTACATCTCCCATAGATGCATATCGTATAGCATATGTTCCATGATCAGTCTTCAATACTGGTCCCAGTATTGAGTTATATAAATCTCTTTTAACTTTCCAATAAAAGAGCCCAAATATTTTTACCTTGATTTTAATTTTCTCAATTGAAAGATCAAGCCATTCGCCATCAAATAAATACTGATTTTCATTATTTGGATTAATAGTAAGTCGAAACACATCAATAAGATCTGGATCATTTACTGTATGACTCCAACCTAAGTCTGGATTATGACCTACAAGGCCCACTGGCGACCCAGGAAATAATCCAGTAATTATATCCCATCCTTCGTCACTAGAAATATGCGCTTCATACCAAGCTACCGGACCGGACCAAGGTTGATGACTATTAACCATTAAACGAGTATATCCATCTGTACTTCTTTTTGGACTTACAGCGAAAACATTGCTGGCATGCATCTGCATCACACCTTTTTCATCATTTGCTTTATGTCCAATAAGTGTGGGAGGCTTTGATTGCAATAATTTATTTAACACGCCACCCATTCCATAAAACAAAGGAGTCCTATGCATAAAACCTGCTATAATATCTACACCTTTTAGTGGATATAATTTCTTAAATATAGATCTTGGATTATCTTTTGCATATTTATTTATCCCTGCAGCATAACCATCACAAATATTTCTAACATCTAAAGGTACCTCATTAAGATATCTTTCATCTAAGCCATTCCATATTCCAATTACATTAACAAAATAATCATTCGCTACATTTTGTATTCCCTGTAAACTAGATATGTCACCTTTCAATAAATTAAATATTCCTTTTATAGACTTTAGTTTTACACCATAGAGTTCAGAAAGCTTCCCTCTTGAAGCTATTAGAACATCCTGAATTGTTTTAAAATCATCCTGTGCATGAGCATATGCCAGCCCAAATGCTGCCTCTGCATCCGTTTTGCCATGCACATGCGGCACACCCCATTCATCTCTAGTAATTACTGATCTATATTTTCCATCGTTTACTGTTATAGATTCTTGACCCATTACTAAACAATGAAATAAAAATAGAATTATTATTTTTCTGTTGCTCATACCGATATGGAACCCTTCCTAAAATCTGTTTTTCCTATTTTAACATTTATAAGAACACTATTTCCTAATTTTGCTTTTTCTTTTGCTTCAAGTATAACATCATTAACACTATCATTTTCCGAAATTTCATAACCTATACCACCTAATTTATCTATTACTTCATGATAATTCGTATGGCCTAACTCAGTGGCAACTGGATCGTTAAAAATCTCTACTTGATCTCTTGCTATTTGGGTCCACCCTCCATCATTACCAATAATTGCGATTACAGGAATGTTGTGGCGGGAAAATGTATCAAACTCAACCATGCTATATCCAAATGCTCCATCTCCATATATACCCCAAATGATTGAATCAGGGTATGCAAGCTTGCTACCAAGAATAAATCCTGCACCTACACCTAAAGTTCCAAATGGACCTGGGTCAAGCCATCCTAACTGAAACCTGGGTCGTAAAATATAAGACGCAGTTGCTACAAAGTCTCCTCCATCTGCAACTATAATATCATTATTTTCTATATGTTTATTAACAGTTTTAAACAGTTGTATTGGATTAACAAAATCAGTATTGATTTTAGACTGTTCTTCTATTTCATTTTCACGATCTTTTTCTCTATCTTTTAAGTTTTCTAGCCAAATAGACATATCTAATTTTTTCTTACTTAATTTTTTTGAAATTTGATAAATGAAATCCCCAGGATCTGATTGAATTGCTAAGGTTGGTTTAATATTTAAATATAAATCTTTGCTATCTCGATTTATAGCTATGATTTTTGCATTTTTATTAATTTGCTTACCATAACCCAACCGAAAATCGCATGGCACACCAGCCAGGATAACTAAATCAGATTCATTTAGAGCCAGTGTTCTTTTATGTCTAAAAATATTAATATCATCATTAGATAATAATCCACGCGCCATCCCTGATACATAAATCGGTATATCAATTAAAGCTAGTTGTTTTGATATTTTTTCAATATTTAACACACGAATCATTGCTTGACTACCAATTAGTAATAATGGTTTTTTTGCTTTCCTTATCATATCTAAACAATTAAATAATTTATTAGATGAAAAATGAGGGAAAGTTATTTCAGGAATAGGTAAAGGTTGTTTATCAAAATCATTAAAGATTCTATTAAAATTTCTTTGTAAATATTTTTTAACAAACCATGACATCTTATGATCTTTGTTATTTAGCCCGTATAGATCATATACCATATCTTTAGGGTATAATAAATCAAGGGGTAATTCAATAAATACTGGCCCTGGAACACCTGATTGAGCAATAATGATTGCTTTGTTAATTTCATCAGCAATATGTTTCCCTTTATTAATTACAGCTTGATATTTTGTTAATGATCTCATTAGACCTAATTGATCAATATCCTGCAAACTACCTCTATTTTTTAAAATAGTCGCAGTTGCTCCACAAATTAATAATACTGGAACTTGTGCCATTTGAAGATTTTTCACAGCAGTTAATGTATTAGTTAATCCTGGCCCTGCTGTTACTGCAGCTACTCCAATAGCAGGAGATAAACGTGATATTGCATCTGCAGCAAAAACTGCAGTAGCCTCGTGACGAACATCAATTACTTTTATATCATTTTGCACACAAGAAACCAATATTGGAGAAATGTGTCCTCCACAAAGAGTGAAAATATATTTTACGTTGTGTTGCTTTAAAGTAAATGCAACAATGTCCCCGCCATGTTTCATTTATTTAATTATACAATAACAAACTAGGATTTACTCTAAAAATCATAAAATAACTAATAATAGATTAGTTTACTTTAATAGGGGTTTTTAATTCCAATTTTCTTTTAACACTATCAAATAAATCTTTTTCAAAATCATCATTTGAATCATAACATTTTGCAAATACATGATTCCATAGTTCTTTATCTTCCATACAAAAATAAAAGAATACTTTATCATGCCATGGAGTAAATAAATCCCAAACTTTTGAAAAGATTTTTTTCTTTGTATCCATAGGATATGAAATTTTACCAGCAGCTTCAGCAAAAGGAATTTGTAGTATTTTACTTTTTGTCCCTACTTTTCTAAGAGATTTAATTGCAGGTTTAATAAATGTTAACGTTCCAAATGAAATAAGACCAAGCTCCTTTGGAGAAAACATATCCATCAGGTTATTAATTAATTCTTTATAATCCTTTTCCCATCCTTCATAGTGCACTATAGGGTGGAAATGAAAACCAACTAATATTCCTTTATCTGATAACAAACGAGCAGATTTTAAACGTTGCATTAATGAGGCTGTTCTTGCTTCTTCATTATCAATAAAAGTCTGGGGATTCAAGGACCAGCTAACAAAGATATTATTTGGGATATTTACTTTTAAAAAATGATTTACATTTTTCGATTTAGTTTTAAACTCAAGAATAATATTTGGATTTTTAGATGCAAATTCTAATTGCGCATCTAATATGCCATTTTTATTTCCTAATGCAAGCGAATCTGAAGATTGACCTGATCCAATATGATAGTTTTTATTTGGGTCTAAATCTATTGCTGCAAGTTTTTCCTGTAAATTTTTCTCGACAGCAATAGAACCATCTTCATAAAATGTTTGAATACTACAATAACTACAGCCCAAGCCACAACCCTGCGCCACATCTATAGTCCTTAGATTGCAACATACAGTTTTTTCAGATGCAACAGGACACATACCAAATACTTCATTATCTCCATTAATTTCCTTTAATTTTCTACTAGCACTACTATAGTTCCGTCTACTTTTTTGATCATATTTTGTTTCATTTTCTTTTAGTGATTTCCAATTATTTTTTATGGAGTTTAGCACTGTTTTATTAAACATCTTTTTTGACTGATTCACTGATCGAGAATATTCTTTCCATTGAATACCGATATCTGGTTCTTCCCACATTTTAAAATCTACAGCCATATCTGTTAACTGTTTCAATTCTTGAAAGGTAAGCTTGTATTCTATACCAATATCTTTTATTTCATTCTTAGATTTATTATCTAAGCTTTGATATAAACTATATTTTTGGAATGAATCAAATCGTGTGTTAATATTAATTTTTGTTTTCATAATTAATAATTTATAAAAATAATATAATTGCTATAATTTAATCAAAAAAAAACCCCGCTAAGCGGGGTTTTTTATAATCATACTAAAATTAATTGTTCACTAATTCACCTTTAGCATAAAGTAATTCAGTAACCTTTTCTCCAGTTTTATTATATGATACCCATCGACCATCTTTCTTATCATCTACATAAGAACCTTGAGATTCTAATTGTCCATTACTATACCACGTAATCCACTTTCCAATTTTTTTATCAAACTCCCAATAATTCTCTGATCTTTTTTGACCATTATCATACCAAGTAGTAAATGGGCCATCTTTTATTCCTCTAAGAAATCTTTTGGAAGACATAAGTTCGTTATTTGGATGATATTCATACTCATAGTTCCATTCTTTTTCTAACAAGCCGTCCTTATACAATTTTTTCCATAATTCTAATCCATTTGAATCTCTACCAACCCAACTTCCATTTCCATCTGTTACCAGTTGAGACCCTCCTTTTGAACGGCGATTCATCATAAAATATATACCGTTTTTGTATTCACCCTGTTCTTTTAAATTGCCATTATCAAACCACTCTGCGTATCTATCATGATCTTTCCCAAACTGATACTTACCTTGTGTTTTTTGTTCACCATTCTCATGCCATGTCTTATATAAGCCATGTTTCTTTCCTTCAAAAAATCCTATCTCTGATTTTAATTGACCATTACTATAAAATTTATGTTCATTTTTTTGATCAAATGCTAATCTCCCATCAATATATTCCTTTTTCCATATAACTAATCCATCTTGATTTTTACCTTGAATCATGCCGGCTCCATTATTGATTATTGCCGTACCATTCTTATTCCATCGATTTTTAATAAGATAATC
>CAYTYA010000051.1:0-3364 GCA_964442015.1 uncultured bacterium | reverse complement strand
CCTTCTTTATTCCAGCGAGTTGATAAAACAAACTCATCATTAATATACTTTCCTTCTTGACGCATCTGACCATTTTCATGCCAATCTGAAAACACACCATTTTTTATTCCATTTTCATAATTAATGAGAGTTTCTTTATTACCATTTTCATACCATGTATTGGATTCTCCAGATAACGCACCTTTTATATAAGTATTTTTACTAGTTGATTGCCCATTTTCATACCATACTTCAAAATCACCATCTTCTATTCCCTGAGTATAATTTCCATTCGATTTGATCTGTCCATTTTCATACCATTCTGATTGATCACCATCTAATTTATTATTACGAGTACTTTTAAGTGATTTTTCTTTGCCGTTACTGTAAAATGAATATTTAAAAGCCCACTTATCAATTACTTTATTATTTTCATATAAATACTTTGATGAAATTAATTCCTTATCATTCCAGGTCGTCCAAACTCCATCTTTCTTTCCATTTAGATATGTTCCTTCTTTTTTCTTATTCCCATTCTTTAAATTCTGGACCCACAGGCCATCACGTTTATCATTTTTCCAAGAACCTTCTTCTTTTTTTGAACCATCTTGAAAATAGAACGCATAGTCACCATCCTTTTTACCATCGTTATAAGACATTGTTCTTGCAACATTGCTATTTTCATGCCAAAAAGTCCATTTTCCACTACGTTTACTATTTTTAAAGGTTTTGTGTGATTTTATTTTCGTTCTTGTTTTATCATACCACACTAAATATTGACCATCTGACTTATCAACCTCTTTAACATTAATCAGTTGGTCAGCTTTGATTTTATCATTTGATTTTTTATCCAAATCTTCATTTAATTGATACAATTGATTGACATCTACTTCAAATCTATCAGCAATCTTTTGTAGCGTTTCCCCGCTTTCAATTTGATGAAAAACATATCGAGAAACTGAACCAGTATATTCTACTCCATTACGATCCCAAAAGCTCCATAGGCCACTTGGAACTCCATCAACATACTGACCCTTTGTTTTGATTTTACCATTACTATATTTAGATGAAGCTGGTCCACTATATGGTTTCTGAGCACCTTGCTCATACGAAACGCCATCACGTTCAATTAATACAACTTCTTTTTCTTTTTTACCACAACCAATAATTAAAAGAATAATAAGTATGCTTATTGATCGAATATTTAAATATTTAAACATTAGTTTTCTCCTAAAAATAATTTCATTATATAATGGACGCAAAATTAATAAAAACTCTATATTTTGCAAAATAATACATCAAATGTCAATTTACTATCTATTTTAGAAAATTTAGAATTATCGATAGTCATTCTATTAATAGAATAATTGTGCAAACACAATAATCAAATCAATTGGTTTTGGATAAGATAGCATTTTTTATTCGATCTTCTTCAATTGGGTCAGAAAGCCCCATATAGAATGCAAGAAACCACATTACAAATATTCCATAAGCTAAAAATACTAATTGCCATACCCAAAGAGATGGCATATGAAACGGGACCCATAATGTAGGATTATTAGGGTCAGAGAAAAACGTGTTGCCAATACTAGCAAATGGACCAAATCCTACAAGGAACCAAAATAAGGTAAGAATCCATGCCAATTTAACTTTCTTTTTTCTTTCAGGGCTCAAACCTGAAACCAATTGTAATAGTTTGTGTTTTTTTTCTTTAATTGCTTTATCTGTATCAGATTCATTATAGGCTATAGATACTATGAATGTTGTTAGCAAATTAAAGAATATACCCCAACCCGCGCTGTGGATTGTTAATGGATATGCTCCCCAAGGGACACCAAACCAAGCGGAAGTTTTATCCGTTAATGTTACTGCAATTAGTCCAATAATAAGTCCAGAGACTACACCTTTAGTAGTAAATCTTTTATAATAACATATACCAATTAAAGCCGGATACATTTGAAAGCCATATGCCACAGCAAGACCGCCAAGCATTACAATTGCTTGACTTGAATTGGCTGCAACTATCAATGCCGCACCAGCGACAAGAACAACAAAAATACGTCCTGTATTTTTTTGACTTACATCAGAGGCGTTTGGTGAAATATACTTTGCATATATATCACGTGTCACCATTGCACTAAAAGTAGACATATATGCAGCTCCTGTGCTTTGCATAGCAGCTAGAGCACATACAGCTAGTAGGCCAACTAACCATGGAGCAGATGTGGAAAGAAGATTGATTAATTCAGGAACAAGATTTTTATCAGAAATATTTTTTAATACACCATTATCAACTAAAATTTGAGCACCTAATCCTTGAAATATAGTAAACGTAAATAATATAATACCTACAATAAGAGAAGAAGCAACGACTTGCTGCCAGCGAAAAGCCTGCGGTGTTTTATTTGCAAAGGCCCACATAGAAAAAGCTGGTGAAGATTGAATTCCCATTAGAGCAAACATATAAGTCATGCACATGACTCCTGTCCATGCCCCTCCAACTGCTTTTGATCCAGCTGATACCATTTGAATACTACCAGGTATTGCAATCTTCATTGAATAACCATCTGGTGTAAGGTTTTGTCCTGAAGAAATATCAGAGCTAACTATCTTTGCTATTCCCGCAGTAAACCCACTCCATCCACCAGAGTAATAAAGTGCGACTCCACCAAGAATTATAATTCCAACAGCCAACAATATAGCCTGCGCACAATCAACATATGCCACTGATCTTAATCCTCCAGACGCAACATATATAACGACAACTGCAGTAAGCGCAAACATACCATAATTCACACTGATCAATCCATCGGATAGGACATTAAATAGACTACCTGAAGCACGAAGCTGAACTCCTAGATAAGGCACACTAAAAAGAAATGCAACCAACACTGTTAATAATCGCATTGCGTTTCCACCATAATAATCACTATACATTTCACCAGGAGTAATATATTTGTATGCTTTTCCTAGCACCCATTGTCTTCTAAGAAATAGTACTCCTGTAAAAGGAATAGTTAATGCATAGAAGGATGCAAAAGCATAGGGTAGTCCATCGGTAAAAATTTTACCAGGGTGACCTACAAATGTCCATCCACTAAAGCTTGTTGCTGTTGCAGCTAAAACGAATACCCAAACACCAATTGATCTACCTGCAAGGAAATAATCAGTAGAAGTTTTTGCTGATCGTGCGCCTTTGAATCCCCAAAAGAGACAATAAGCCCAATACAAGCCAACAAAACTAGATAACCAGAAAAATTTTGTCATTTTAAGGGAAATAATTTATTAGGATAAAAACCTCTATCAACAAGTTTTTTAATCTGTTGAACAACATAAGACTTATCTTGTTTATATGTTACACCAAACCAAGAAGATTTACTATATA
>CAYTYA010000050.1:7086-11945 GCA_964442015.1 uncultured bacterium | reverse complement strand
ATACCAGATCTTTCTTGAATCCACTGATCACTTGTATCCATAATCTTTTCTAAGTCTTGATTGGTTACAATTCTCTCAGGTACATGAAAACCTATACCTGTAATTTGTGCTTTTTTCATAACATTTTACCTAGCATTAATATCAGTTTACTATAATCTTTCTACAAGAGTTTTTAATATTTAGATAAATATAAATAATTGATAGTCTGAAAAAATCTATAAGCCGAGTTTTGTCTCCTTTGATATATCAAAGGTAAGTGATCATTCCTCTGGGATAATCGTTGCCGGTTACCTCGAGCGACCTACCCGCTTCTCATAACGATACGAACAATATCTAGAAGCTTATTCGATCTTGCACCAAGTGGGGTTTACAAGCTCTCTTAGTCACCTAAGAGACTGGTGGTCTCTTACACCACCCTTTCAGCCTTGCTTGCAATTTGCCGAAACAAATCCATTAGCGGTTTACTTTCTGCTGCACTTTCCATATCTAAAAGACTCCTCCCGTTAGGAGGCACTCTGTTCTGCGGTGCTCGGACTTTCCTCTCTGAATTTCAGAGTAATCACTCAATTTTCTCAGACTATCAAAAATCTAATGAGATTAAAATTGTTACGCAAAAAATCCAAGAAAGAAATTTTAATAGGTATTTATTTTTTATAATAAATAAAACGACTACATATATCGCAATTATAATAATTATCCTTATCACGAATATCAGTAACGTCTTGTGGTGGAATAACAAAACCACAACCAGCACATGCACTACCATCAAGATTAACTACAGCAAGGCCTTCTCTTGCTGTACTTATTCGTGTATATCTATTTAAAATAGATTCATCAATATTGACTAATTTTTTTTCACGTTCTTTTTCTAATGCAGATTTATTTTCCGCTGATTCATCCATTAATGCTTCTAATTTTACTCTTCTATCGGATAAATCTTTGTTTAATGATTCAAGGTTTTCTTCTTTTTCTTTAATATCGCTAGTAAGCGATTCCTTTTCTTCTTCAAACTCAAGATCTTTTAGTTCAGCTTCATCTAATTCTTGTTTTAAATATTCTATTTCCTGTGTGAGTGCATCATATTGTTTATTTGTTGTAACTAAAGATAATTGATCTTTTAACTTATCAATTTTTCCTTTGAGATCAGTCATCTGATGTTCTGCTTTGTTTAAGGATAATTCAATTTCTTTAAGGCGATCTTTTCCTTCTTTTACATTATTTATTAATCCCTCTTCTTCATCGCGTAATTTGTCAACTTTTTTTGGTAAATCACCGAGTAATTCATTGATGTCTCTTAACTGGGTATCTACATCTTGAAGTTCGATTAAGGGTAAAATTTTACTCATCTTAATTAATATCTCCATAAAAAAAAAGCACCTGATTAGGTGCATTTATATTATTCATTTTAGTGCCTTTAATTCTTAAATAAATTTTCAGCATTCTATTCATACCGAAATAAATCGGTTTTTTGGACTAAATTGGTTCATTGTGGGGCAGAATATACATTAAATTCCATTAGAAAAATGAATATTATAGATAAAAAATTATTCTACATCGCAATTATATATTCAACCCTATTTGCTCAGGTAGATCATATTGAATTACCTATGAAAATTAGTGAAACTACTTTTAATACATCGATACCAAAACCAATTGATGTGTTTAATCATCACTTAGGTCAACAACACACGCGAACTGATCAAATCATTGACTATTTTTATGCAGTTGCAAATAAAAGTGATAGGGTTGTAGTAAAAGAGCATGGTTTTACACATGAAGGTCGAAGATTAATTCATGCAATTATAACTAGCGTTGAGAATCAAAATAAGTTGGATGAAATAATTAAGAATAATAGCAATCTATCTATGAGCCCAAAAAAAGTTTCTAAAAAGGCAATTAAGAAAATGCCTGTTATTGCATACTTTGGGTATTCAATACATGGTGATGAGGCTAGTGGTAGTGAAGCGGCTCTGCTACTATTATATCATTTAAGCGCAGGGTCAAGTATTGGTATCAGGAATTATTTAAATAATATCGTATTAATTATAGACCCTATGCTAAACCCTGATGGTAGAGATCGTTTTGTAAATTGGGTAAATGGGAATCGAGGCCATATACCAACGCTTGATTTAAATGATAGAGAACACAATCAACCCTGGCCTGGAGGAAGAACAAACCATTATTTATTTGATTTAAACCGAGATTGGCTCCCTGCTACCCAACCAGAATCAAAAGCAAGGCTTGATTTATACTATAAGTGGCGTCCTCAAATCGTAGTAGATTTTCATGAAATGGGAAGTAATAGAACATATTTCTTTCAACCAGGAATCCCTAGTAGAAACAATCCTAATACTCCAAAAAATGTAATCTATTTAACGAATCAACTTGCTGAATATCATGCACAAGCTCTTAATAATATTGGATCATTATATTATTCAAAAGAAAGTTTTGATGATTTCTATTATGGGAAAGGTTCTACATTTCCAGATATTACTGGGGCTGTAGGCATTTTATTTGAACAAGCATCATCTAGGGCATTAATAATGACCACGACTAGCGGTGAATTAAATTATTCATTTACCATTAAAAACCATTTTAATGCATCTTTAGGCACATTAGAAGGTTTATGGAAAATGAAAGATAAATTTCTAACTCATCAACGAAACTTTTATCGCGATGCATCAAAAGCATCTATTCAATTTTCTACAAAAGGATATTTAATTAATACTGAATACAAAAACACGAACGTACGATTATTAATTGATAATCTTACCCGCCATCAGATTAAGGTATATTCAATAAAAAAACCGTATTCAGCAAATTATATAAAATTTGATCCAGGGAAAGCTGTACTTGTTCCAGTAGATCAACCACAATCTCGATTGATTAAATCAATTATGGAAAAAGTTACTGATTTTAATGATTCATTATTTTATGATGTTTCCTCATGGTCTTTACCGCTATCTGCAGGAGTTGAATATATTGAATTAAAACAGAATCCTAGTGCAATTATAGGAGAAGAATTGCCTAATAATTTTTTTACTACTGGGGAAAAAATCGGGGGCCGCGCAACATATGCCTACATTATGGAATGGGGTGATTACTATGCTCCAAGAGCATTATATAAAATTCTGGATAGTGGAATATCACCTCGTATGGCACTGAAACCATTCTCAATTACAATTAATGGGAAAAAAGAAGAATTTGAAAAGGGCTCAATAATAGTTCCCCTTGTACAAAGAGATAATAATTTAAATGTAACCAAGGATGATGTGCATAATATTTTTCGTAAAATTGCAGCCGAAGATTTTATAAATATTTATGCTGTGAATACTGGACTATCAAATTATGGCCCCGATTTAGGGGGGTTACATGAAGTAATAAATTTACCAAAAGTAGCTATTTTATCTGGAAAAGGTTCAAGCGCCTATAGCGTGGGACAAGTTTGGCATCTGCTTAATAAAAAAATGCATATTCCTGCATCATTAATTAATTCTAATAATATAAACAGAACGCTTTTAGATAATTATACCGTGTTAATTATGAGCGATGGCAGCTTCAGTCAAATTGATTCAAGCAATGTTAAATCTATCAAATCTTGGATAAATAGAGGTGGCTGTTTGATATCAACAGGAAGCGGATCGGAATGGGTAATAAATAACAAAATTATTGATGAAAAAATAAAGGAAATACATAAAGATACTTTAGATATACCCTATGAAAATATTCACGCAAAAAAGGGCTCCCAACGTATTGGAGGGGCGATTTTTCAAATAAATTTAGATAATACACATCCTATTGCGTATGGATATCAAAAATCACTTCCGGTTTTTAGAAATAATGAAACATTTTATGAATTATCAATATCTGATGCAGCTAATGTTGGACGCTATGCTAAAAAACCTCTAATGAGTGGCTATATATCAGATGAAATGAATGATGAAATTAAAAATTCAGCATCAATAATTGCACGTAATCTCGGCAGCGGAAGTGTAATCCTATTTGCAGATAATCCACATTTTAGAGCATTCTGGTATGGGACAGAAGGCTTATTATTAAATGCGGTATTCTTTGGTAACGCATTTTAGTTTAATATTTAATTTATAAAAAAGAATCAACCTGTCTATATGCATCAATTACAGCTATTTCTCCTGATTTTCCTGGTTTAGAATTACCATGTTCCATTCCTAGAACTCCTTTGTATCCTTTTTCATAAATATGCTTAAAAATATTAGTATAATTTATTTCACCAGTAGTTGGTTCTTTTCTACCGGGATTATCTCCAATTTGAAAATAAGCAATTTCTTCCCATGCTTTATCTATATTAGGAATGATATTCCCTTCTGAAATCTGTTGATGATAAATATCAAATAAAATTTTACATGAAGGACTATTGACTGCTCGACAAATTTCATATGCTTGTGGAATTTCACGCAAAAACTGACCCGCATGATTTGTCCACCAATTTAAAGGTTCTAATACCATAATTAAATCATGGGGTTCTAACACTTCGCATGCTCTTCTTAATGCTTCTATTACATTTGCAGTTTGATAAGCTGGTTCTTTTCCTAAATCCACATGGCCAGGTACAACTGTCATCCATTTAGCATTAACGCGTTTTGCAATATCAATTGATTCTTTAATATCTTTTATAAATTGATCCTGATAGCTTTTATCACCACTAGTGAGATTTGGAAAATCCCAATAAATTTTATGGGCAACAAATACACCCATAGTCATTCCCAATTTGTTCATTGTTTTTGCAATACGTTTTTGATCTGAAATTGAGCGATCTTTCATTCCATTATCTTCCAGGGAGCGGAACCCCGCATCATGCATGAATTGAATTTGATCAACTA
>CAYTYA010000050.1:0-6986 GCA_964442015.1 uncultured bacterium | reverse complement strand
GGTACACAGGTGCGGTATCTTCAAATGAAGTCAAATTATATGGTACAATATCTAAATTAGACGATAATGCCTCATCCCAGGTAATTTTCTGTCCTGAATACGACACCATTCTTCCTAAAATTGCTGTCAAAGTACTATTTACACCTCTTTGAAAATCTTTATATACATATTTCCCTGCCTTTATTGCTGCAAAAAGCTCATTATGTTCCTTTTGATATGGATTAACATCATTTTCACCGTCATGTAAATATAATTTTCTACCGCGGTGGGTTTGTATTAAACCATAATTACCACTATGAGTATGAACATTACCTTGTGAACCTTGAAACACTTCATCCACACGATTCATACACCCAGGCTGATGACGACATTGACTAGAAATTACTTGTCCTTCTGGATATGTAAATTCTACAAAATGATGGTCAAAAATTTGCCCATGATCTTTTCCGTTTCTTATTTCTCTTCCTCCCATTCCTTGAGCAGAAATTGGTGTATCACCAATAAACCAATTAGCAACATCTATATTATGAATATGCTGTTCCACAATATGATCTCCACATAACCAATTAAAATAATACCAATTACGCATCTGATATTCTAATTCCGTTTGCTCTGGTTTTCGTGGCCTCACCCAAACGCCTGCTCCATTCCAATAAACTTGACCAGAAATAATTCTTCCAATAGAACCTCTATCAATAAGTTTTTTAACATTGCGATAGGAACGTTGATAATGCCTTTGTAAACCAACAACTACATTCAATTTTTTTGTTATAGCAATTTTTCCTGCATCTATCACTTTCTTGATTCCAATGATATCAGTTGCTACAGGTTTTTCCATGAACACATGTTTATTGTTTTCTACAGCATAAGTAAAGTGCTGTGGTCTAAATCCTGGGGGGGTTGTTAAAATTACTACATCAGCTATATCTATTGCTTTCTTATATGCATCAAATCCTATAAAGATTGTTTCTTCCATTACCGATAACTGCTCCGAATCACCATATTTTTCTACTAGCGCATTTAAACACGATTGCGCTTGATCCTTGAATACATCTGCTATCGCTACCAATCTAACATCCCGATCCGCAGCTATTGCCTGTATAGCTGCTCCTGTTCCTCTTCCTCCACATCCAACAAGCGCGACTTTAATTTCTCCATCCCATGAATTATATTTTTTTGTAGTTGCTGATAATTTATTAAATAGAATTCCCGCAGCTGCAATTTTTGCTGAGTTTCCCAAAAACTTTCTTCGGTTGATTGTATGATTTTGTTGTTTTTTCATGTTTTAATATTCCTTTATCGGTTTAATCCAATATAGTTCTAACTCATTTTTCTTTGGTATATATTTAGGCCTAACAATTCTAAATCCTATATGCAAGGCATCTGTGTGCCACCATAAGCTTTTTGGAGACTGTGGATCTCTTCTTTTCCACAATTCCTTTGAATAACCTCTTGCTGCTGATCGTAATCGTGCAGGGCCATCTTTAAATGAGCCTCCGCGAACTACTCGTGGGTATAATCTGTCGGCAAATTGTACTGGATCAATTTGTACATCATCATTCATAGAGTATCCTTGTGAATTATAATAATCTAACACCCACTCTGCAGCATTACCATGCATATCATATAACCCCAAGGCATTTGGCTCTTTTAATCCTCCTTTTTGTAATTTTCCATCACTATTTTTTTTGTACCATGCATAGCGTTTAATTGATATGCCTGCTTCACCAAACGAATAAGCTTTTTCTGATCCTGCGCGACATGCATACTCCCATTCTGCTTCTGTAGGTAATCTGTAATAATTACCTGTTTTTGCAGTTAGCCACTTACAAAACTGTGAGGCGGCATATTGAGTTACATTTATTACAGGATATCCTGGCTGATTATAATTTACATAGGGCATTGTCGCTCCCGATATTGCATCGATATCTATACTATATATATCATTATGTACCGATAGTGAATCAATGTTTCTAAGTAAAAATATTTCGTATAAATCCCAAGAAACTTCTAAGGAACTTATCCAGAAGTCGCTTATGATGACTTGATGTATGGGCCCCTCATCTTTCCGCCTTCTTTTTTCCGATTCAAGACTTCCCATTTTGAATTCTCCCCCAGAAATAGGAATCATTCGAATGTTTTGCTCTGTACCATATAAGATTTCATCATATTTCTCAAATTTTGGATTATCTATTTGACAAAATAAGATGGAAATAAATACCAGTAATGGAAATTTATTCAAGTTGATAATTAAAATAACTTCGGAATTAGCATCCCCGTTTTCTTTTTATACTCTTTCCATTCAGGATAACGAGACATTGAAGCTTCTTTCTGTAAAATATTTACTAAAAATACTCCAATCCAAACCCAAGCCAAGATGGCCCATGGAATCCAATGTTGAACTATCATCGCATACGATGCATAAAGCATAATCTCTCCAAGATAATTTGGATGCCGAATATATTTAAATACACCTTCTGTAATGAGACCTTGATGATATTTTAAAGTATAATATTTCTGACAATCAGCTACCATCATAATTACAACACCTAACGTATGTATGCTGATTGCAGCTGTTAATATTGGAATACTTGCCATTTTTTGATCTGGACCCAATATTCCTGAAATTAAAAGGAATGGGAAAACCCAGTAAAGACCCAACACTAATATAAATGCCATAAGTCCACCACCAACAGTTACCTTTTTTTCCCAACTTCTATCAGGAAATGCAAAATGTTTTAACATCCAGCAAAAACCATACATACCATGTAAAGCTAGATAAACACTTGCGGATACAGAAAAATTTTGATAAAAATTCATTAATATTAGTATGTAAAAAAAAGTACCAGTTTTTTGGAAATTAATGACCCAGGCTAATTTTAATACTTGTGGACCTCCAAGGAATCTTTCAGTCATAAAGCTTGTAAAACGAGCCCAATGAAACCATAATGGTACATTCGATTGCTTCTCATTCATAATGCCCTCCTTAATATTGAATTACGATAGTAACAATTTATTAAAAAATTCTCACTCTTTCAGTTGAGATCCTCATCAGAAAAAGGGTTGCTTGGGTGAATCATGGGTACGAAACGCACAGGTATAATAGTTTTTTCATTTATTTTTGAATCCGATGTTTTTGAAATAACTTTTAGTTCCTGCCAATATTTACCAACAGGAATTACTAGTTTTCCTCCAATTTTTAATTGTTTAATAAGAGCCTTTGGAATTGTATCGGGCGCTGCAGTTACGATTATACAATCAAATGGTGCTTCACTAGGCCATCCTTTGTATCCATCTCCCCAACGGACATACACATTATGTAACTCTAATTCTTGCAATACTTTTTTTGCTTGTAAAGCAAGAGATTTTACTATTTCAATTGTGTATACTTTATTAGATAATAATGATAGTATAGCTGATTGATACCCAGAACCTGTGCCAATCTCTAAAACTTTTTCTTTACCAGATAAACTCAATAATTCAGTCATAAGAGCTACAATATATGGTTGTGAAATTGTCTGACCTTCACCTATAGGTAACGGATTGTCATCATAAGCATAAAGAACCATATCATTAGGTACAAATTTATGTCGTGGGGTTTTACTTAATATATCCAAAACTTTTGGATCTACTATACCACGATCTTTAATCTGCTTTTTCACCATCGTTTGTGCAGCAATTTTCCAGTCGGAAGGAAAATCATTGTTATTATTCTGAACTGCATTTCCAAACAAAGGTAAAACTAATATGGTAAATAATTGTATTAATTTTATTTTCATAGAATAAAAAAACTATTATTTAATTGCTGAATTAATTTCCTCTATGAAACTATCCTGTAATTTTTGCATTCCTTCTATCCACCCTTCATAATCTGCAGCTTTAAATTGAATATATTCCCTGACTTGTTTATGGGGGGTAACCAAAAACTGATCATTTTCAATTGCTTCTAATGTATCATTTGCAACAACATCAGGTTCAATCATTCCATCTATTCCAGCAACACCAGCTCCTTGAGCGGTCATAGCTGTACGTACAGCTTGAGGGCAAATACATGATACTCCAATACCAAGCTTACCATAAGTGATTTTTAACCATTCAGCCAAACTAACAACTGCGTGTTTGGTTACTGAATACGTAACGGATCCCAGTTGCGATAATAAGCCAGCAGCAGAAGCTGTAAATACTAAATGACCTGAGCCGCGATCCAACATTTTCGGAAGTACATGTCTGACACCATATATATGAGACATAAGGTTTGTATCAATCATATTTTTCCATTGTTCATTGGTGAGTTTTAAAAAATCTTCATATGCTCCGATGCCAACATTTGAACAATATATATCTATATCATGTTCATATACATTGATCATCTTTTTTACATCTTCTTCCTTAGTAACATCTGTTGTAATTGCTACACCATTAATTTTTTCTGCAGTCTCTTTCACTCCAGCAGTATCTATATCTGAAACAAGAATATTTTTGGCGCTAGAATTGTAAAATGCAATTGCAAGAGCTTCCCCAATTCCACTAGCAGCTCCAGTTATAACAACATTTGTATCTTTAATTTGGATTATGAGCCTTAATAGATATTGCTATTGAATTATGAAGTTTGTCTTAATCTTAATCCAATCTTTTATTAGACTGATAATCCATTGCTTTTAAGGGAACACTTTTAAAGCCCACATTAGATCCATGTTCCCCAACATTTAGTCTTTCCAAAGATGGCTTAAATGGAAATCCTTTTGCCCAGGTTCTTGAATAACCTTTTTCCTTGGAGATAAATGCTTGATCATGAACTTCTATACGATATTTAAACTTTGGGTTGTATGCAATAAGAGCAATTCTATCTTCCACTTTTGAATTATCATATCTAAAAGCACCTCTATGCTTACCCAAGTCAACCTCCCAAATTAAATATCCTTCTTCGTATAGCTCCATCGTAATAGGTAATGGGTATCCCGTAATCTCAGAACGATTAAAATCATCATCATTAAATAAACATGATGTTATTTCCACGGAATACATTTGCTTTCGCTGCAATAATTGATCACAGGAAAAAAAGGATAAACAAGTAATAAGGGCTAAGATTCTTCTCATTCTAAAACAAACTTTGAAGCTTCATTGCAACACTCATATCACCAGAAACTTGAATCTGTCCTCCCATAAATGCTGCCATTGGGTTTAATTCTCCAGATAACATTGATTCAAAATCATCTAGGCTCATATCTATAGTACATTGCGTATCAGAATCATCTGTTGATACTACATTGGAATCGCCTGTACCATCAATAACGATCTGAGAATCTCCAAAGTTAAATTTTATACTTGCACCCATTGGGCTTGTATTACCAGCCATCTCTGATACTTTTGTAATTGTGTTTTCTATACCCATCAGTAATATGTTCCTAAATTTTATTGCAAAAATTATGAAACAATCATCAAATTTGTACATAAATTTCGACTAATTCTAATTATTTGATAGTCGAAATAATTAGAAATAATGATAATTAAAAGGAAAAATCATGAAAAAATTAATTCTATCTACGTTTTTACTACTAACTATGATCGCAGTGAGTTGTGAAGATGATGAAGCCACCGTTGAAGCACCAAACGCACGATTTACGTATACAGTTGATGAAAATAATGGGTTGCTTGTTAATTTCACAAATTCATCATTAAATGCCGACACGTATAGCTGGGATTTTGGAGATCAAGAAACATCAACAGATATGAGCCCAAGCCATACGTATGCTGCCGATGGTGAATATACTGTAATATTGACTGCAACAAATTCTGGTGGTTCAACTTCTGCATCAGAGACACTTACCCTTACAAGCGTATTAACGCTTGCTGATCTGAATGATACTTGGAAAGTAGCTCCGGAAGCAGGTGCATTGGCTGTAGGCCCATCGCAGGGTGATGGAAGTTGGTGGTCATTGTCAGAGGCTGACGTTACAACAAGGTCATGTTTCATGGATGATAAATATACGTTAGGAAGTGATGGCTCATTCTCCATTGCAATGGATGGGGAAACATGGCTGGAAGGTTTTCAAGGGGTTGATTCTGATCAATGTGGTGCCCCTGTTGCACCTCATGATGGATCTGGATCCTATACCTATGAAGCAACGGAAACAACCTTGACTTTATCTGGTGAAGGTGCCTTTATGGGTTTACCTAAAGCCAATAATGCTGGTGAGCTTCCAAATGTTGATGTTCCAACATCAATCACCTATACAATTACAGAGTTTGTCAGAGACGGTGCTGGTAAAAGACTTGTTTTAGATATTGAATGTGGTACTGGTGTTTGGTGGCGTTTTACGTTTGTTTCCCAATAAAATACGTAGCGATAATATTAGGTGGCTGAACAATCAGCCACCTAATATTATCAAATCATTATTGATATTTTTCATACTATAAAACATAATCTAAAGACAAAGAATAATTAACTTCATCTATGGTCTTTCTTAGGATATTTATAACCTTATTTATTGTATTTCCTTTTTTTTCATGTAATAATGAAGATAAGGATACTCAGCCTAGTGTAAGTTTAGCGAGTATCGAGGTATTAGAAGGCAATACAAATAATGATCTTGAAATAACATTATCCTTAACTAATGTTGTTGATTATGATTTATCGGTAGATGTTCGCACTGTAGATGGTACAGCAAAGAAAGATCAAGATTATACAGAATTATACGAAATAATTGTCTTTTCTGCTGGGCAAGAACAATCCTCATTTAATATTGAGATTCTTGGTGATGATACTCCGGAGGATAATGAAATATTTTCCATTAGACTTGAAAATCCATACAATGTAACTATAGATAATAGTACGGCTACGGTGACTATTATTAATGATGATGAACATATTTTTTCTATTCCTGAAACTGGCTATTCCACTCCCGAAACATATGAAGGCATGACTTTAGTGTGGAGTGATGAATTTGATGGGCCCGGTGTTAATACAAATAACTGGTCATTTGAGA
>CAYTYA010000049.1:3205-11977 GCA_964442015.1 uncultured bacterium | reverse complement strand
AGTGTTCCAGATCTTCGAGATACCAGGACAATGATACGGTTATTAGAAATTATTGGCGCTAACGTAGCATTTAAAAATAATTCATTATCCATAGATGCTTCTGATGTCAACAATTTAGAGGCGCCATATGACCTAGTAAAGACTATGAGAGCTTCATTCTATGTTTTAGGTCCTTTGCTTGCCAGGTTTGGTGAGGTCAGGGTATCTCTTCCTGGAGGCTGTGCTTGGGGTCCAAGACCAGTAGATTTTCATTTAAAGGGATTGGAAAAACTTGGAGCAAAGATAAGTCTTGAAAGTGGTTATATATTAGCAAAAGCAGAATACCTAAAGGGTAATAAGATTAGTTTTGATTTTCCATCGGTAGGTGCTACTGGCAACATTTTAATGGCAAGTGTGTTAGCAAGGGGAGAGACCCAAATTGAAAACGCAGCGAAGGAGCCAGAAATTGTACAATTATGTGAAATGTTGAATCAAATGGGTGCAAATATCATTGGTATTGGCACTGATAAAATCACTGTAAATGGAGTAGATAAATTACATCCCGTAGATATTGACGTAATTCCTGATAGAATTGAAGCAGGGACATATTTAATTGCTGGTGCAACAATGGGCGATATAACTCTTAATAATTGTAATCCAAAACATTTAAATGATGTTATCAATAAATTAAAACTATCAGGAGCAAATATTACTTCTACGGAGAATTCTGTATCAATTCAGAAAATTGATACAATAAAAGCTGTTGATTTAACTACAGAAGTTTATCCAGGTTTTCCAACGGACTTACAAGCTCAGTGGATGGTATTTATGTCAATTGCAAAAGGAAAATCAATAATTATTGATACAGTGTATCATGATCGATTCACCCACATTCCAGAATTAAATAGATTGGGAGCTGACATTCAATTGACAGATAATAAAGCTGTAGTTAATGGTGTAAATAAATTAAAAGGTGCCCAAGTTATGTCTACAGATATTCGTGCAAGTGCGGCATTAATACTGGGAGCAATAATTGCAGAAGGTAAAACAGAAATTAGTAGAGTGTATCATATAGATCGTGGCTACGATTCTATTGAGAAAAAATTTCGAAATTTAGGTGTTGATATTTCGCGAGTTAATGAATAATTCAATTTGTTCTATTTCACAAAAACATTTACTAAGTTCGGTGCGTTTCACTAAGTGAAATAGAAAATTATGCAAATCGTAATAATTGGTGCTGGTGAGGTTGGCTTTCATGCCGCAAAGGCTTTAAGCGAAGAAAATCATGATATCACAGCAGTTGATATTCTCCCAGAGAAATGTTCTCGTCTATCAGAAAACCTTGATGTAATTGTTGTTGAAGGTAATGGTGCTAGTCCAAGAATTCTCCATCAAGCTAATGTGGAAAATGCAGATTATGTTTTATGTCTTACTAGAGTTGATGAAGTAAATCTTATTGCTGCACAACAAGCCCATGAGTTGGGCGCAAAAAAAATTATTGCTAGGTTAAGAAATCAACAATACACTGCTCGTAATTCAATAATTAAACCTGAGCAGTTCGGAGTTGATTTAGTAATACATCCTGAAAAAGCTGCATGCGATGAAATCATCCGTTTGGTCAAACATCCCTATGCTGTACAAGTAATGGATTTTGAGGGCGGTAGATTAGAAATGATAGGAATACGAATTAATGGTGATAATGGTGATTTATTAGGAAAAAGCGTAGGTGAAATTTGTGAATCTAATCCTGATTTTAAATTTGGAATAATTGCTGTTTTACGAGAAGGAAAAACGATCGTTCCTTGGTCAGATTTTGTATTTCAAAATGGTGATACACCATATTTTATCCTTCAAACTGAGCACGTAGGAAAACTTATGGAAATGTTAGGAAAAGATTTTTATCGAAATGATCGTGTAATGATCTTAGGTGGAAGTAAAATTGGACGTTCTGTTGCTGAAGGTTTACAAGATGAAATGAATGTGCGTTTAGTGGATTTTAATAGACATAAATGTGAATGGATTGCGAATGAATTGGAAAATACGATGGTTATTGAAGGGGATGGAACTGATCTTGAATTATTAAAATCTGAAAATATAGAATCTGTAGATAGCTTTATTGCTGTTACAGAAAATGAACAGACAAACCTTATCTCTGGTTTGCTAGCTCACCATTTTGGCGTTGAGCAAACTATCATTCATATTGGTACTACAGAATTTTTACCTATTATACAAGAAACTGGTATTGGATCAGTAATCAGTAAAAATATGTCCACTGTAAATTCTATTTTACGTAAAATAAGGAGTGATTTATCAGAAACTCAAATTGTTACTTTTGATGAATTGGATGTTGATGTATTAGAATTAACACCTGATAAAGAAAGCCCAGTATGTGGAAAGCCTTTATCAGAAGTTTCTTTTCCAAAAGCGAGTATCGTTGGAGTCATAAACCATCATGGTCATTTGACAATAGCTAGAGGTTCTTCTCAATTAACTGAAGAAGATACTGTTCTTGTTTTTGCAAAAAATTCCGTAACTGAAACAGTTCGGAAACTTTTCATTGCCTAATGAACATTAAGACAATTTTAAACATCCTTAGTGCTTTATTAACAATCATGGGATTAAGTATGCTTTTTCCTGCTTTTATTTCATGGTTATTCAATGAGCCTGATCTCTTATCTTTTCTTTATTGTTCAGCAATAACAGTTGCTGTTGGTTTACCTGTATGGTTTTTTACAAGAAAAAACCGAACACTGCGTAATAGAGATGGTTTTGCCATTGTTACATTTTCCTGGATTATAACTGCTTTAGCAGGGGCATTGCCATTCTATATTAGTGGAGCCATACCAAATTTTACAGATGCTTGGTTTGAATCGATGTCTGGTGTTACAACAACAGGTGCTACAATTATTGGTAATTCAATGACGCTACCAAATCTAGCAAATGGCATTGAAAGCTTGCCTCATGGAATATTGTTTTGGAGATCATTTTTGCAATGGATTGGTGGGATGGGTATCATTCTATTTACCATTGCTATATTACCTTTGTTAGGGGTAGGAGGTGTTCAGCTATTTAAAGCGGAAGTTCCAGGGCCAGTAGCAGATAAAATTAGGCCTAGGATCAATGAAACTGCAAAAATTCTATGGATGGTTTATATTGGTTTTACACTACTTCAAGTTTTGCTATTAGGTTTAGCTGGAATGCCATGGTTTGATTCAATTTGTCATGCATTTACGACAATGCCAACAGGTGGCTTTAGTACGCAAAATGCTAGTATCGCTGCTTATTCGAACCCTGTAATCCATTATATTATCATTTTTTTCATGTTTGTCGCAGGGGTTAATTTTACTCTTCATTTTCGTGCTTTAACTGGCAACTTCAAAGCACATATAAAAGATTATGAATTTAGAGTTTATTTAACAATTATATTTGTTTCTACAGCCATAATCTTTTTCAATATATCCTCTGCAAATTCTAATTGGTCGCATGATAGTTTTCTAAAATCATTATTTCAATCCGTTTCTATACTTTCAAGTACAGGCTACTCAAATGCAGATTATGAACTCTGGCCATATTTAAGTCAACACTTACTATTAATTTTGATGTTTTTTGGTGCAATGGGTGGATCAACTAGTGGTGGCATGAAGATAGCCAGAATTATTTTATTAATTAAATATGCAATAACTGAAACACGTAGAATGTTGCATGCACGTGCAATTATACCAATTAAAATTGGTAGTAGAACAATTAGCGATGAAATCATACGAAATACTTTAGGTTTCTCTTTAATATATCTTTCTATTTTTGTTTTAACTGCCTTTGTTTTATCTATTTTTAATTTAGATTTTCAATCTGCTGTTGGTGCAGCTGCTTCAGCAATTGGTAATATTGGACCTGCTTTTGGATCATTTGGGCCAACAGATAGTTATGCATTATTACATCCTATAGGTAAATGGATGCTAACATTTTGTATGCTATTAGGAAGATTGGAAATTTTTACTGTTATGGTGATTTTTAGTAAAGTATTTTGGAAATAATGGAGATGATTTATGTCATATATCAAGATCAATAATGATAATTTAATATCTGAAATAATCATAGACCGTCCAGAAGCATTAAATGCAATGAATTCTGATGTGTTGTCAGAACTGACTAATGCAATGAAAAAAGTAAAATCAGATGATAAAACTGGAGTTGTCATTATTACAGGTGCGGGCGATAAAGCATTCATTGCAGGAGCAGATATTAAAGCTATGCAACAAATGAATGCGAAAGAAGCGTTTGATTATGGAAAAGCTGGCCAGCAATTAACTATGTTGATTGAAACTTCTTCAAAACCAGTTATCGCTGCTGTAAATGGATTTGCTTTAGGAGGAGGATGTGAATTGGCATTAGCGTGTCATATGCGTATTGTTTCTGAAAATGCAAGCTTTGGTCAACCAGAAGTGAAATTGGGGCTTCTCCCTGGATGGGGAGGTACACAGAGGTTGCCAAAAATTGTTGGGGTTGGAAAAGCAATTGAATTAATAACTACGGGGAAAATAATTAATGCTGAAGAATCGTATAGAATTGGTTTAGCAAATAAAATATGTCCTCAAAATCAGTTAATGTCTGAATCAAGAAAATTAGCTTCAAGTATTTTAAAAAATGGTCCAAGAGCGATTAGTTCTTCCCTTCGATGTATTCATGATGGATTAACGATGAGCATAAAAGAAGGTATGGATATCGAAGTAGAAGAATTTGGTGAATTATTTCGCCATGATGAAAGGATGGAAGGGTTAACAGCGTTTATAGAAAAAAGAGATCCAGAATTTCGTCATTAAATCCAATCAGTTGTAAATGAATTTAGATTATACAACATATCGAATTAATTGTTCTCATCCTTTCGGCATTTCAAGAAGCACACATTCACATTATGATATTGTTTACATATATATATCAGATGGGGATTATATAGGTAGAGGAGAAGCGGCTCCTTCTGCCCGTTATGATGAGTCAACGGATCAAATATTAACTCAATTAAAATCTATCGATAATATTGATAATAATCTGAATCTAGAAGAAGGTGTTATTTGGTGTAAAAAAAATTCAAATGGTATTAGCTCTCTTGAAGCAGCATTAAGTACAGCCTGGCTGGATTTATGGGCAAAAAAGAATAATAGACGTATTTCTGAATATTTTCAATCTGGTAATAATATGTTATATACGTCATATACTATTGCAATAGGAGATTTAGATTTAATTCCAAAGAAAATTGAAGAAGCTCATCCTTATCAAATTTTAAAAATCAAATTGGGGGTAAGTATTGAGGATGACAAGCAGTTAATTAAGCTAATACGAAATGAGACAGATAAATTAATTAGGGTAGATGCAAATGAAGGATGGAATCTAAATATGGGAATAGAAATGTGTAAATGGCTTGCAGATCATAACGTAGAATTTATAGAGCAACCTTTTAAGGCTAATAATTTAGGTGATACAGCAAAATTAAAAGAAATATCACCATTACCCCTCATTGCTGATGAAAACAGCATTACATCAATAAATATACCTGATATTGCTCATGCATTCGATGGAATAAATATTAAATTGATGAAGTGTGGATCTCTATTTGAGGCTAAGAAGATGATTGACTTAGCACGTCAATATGATATGAAAGTAATGTTGGGATGTATGGTGGAGTCTTCTATTGGTATAACGGCTATGTCAAATTTATCACCTCAGGTAGATTTTGCAGATTTAGATGGTAATCAGTTAATTAATAACGACCCCTATGTTGGAGTTAAAATTATAGATGGTAAATTAAAACTACCATCTGAAGACGGAATAGGTATCAAATTAAACCCTGAATACAAAAAAGATTTTAATAATTTAAAATGAAAATATTAAGCATTGAACATATTGGAATAGCAGTTGAACAACTTAAAAATCGTTCACCCTTTTGGGAGCATGTTTTAGGGATAAAGCACAGCTCAACTGAAGTGGTAGAGCATGAAGGTGTTAAAACAGATATATATGATACGGGAAGTGGAAAAGTTGAACTATTAAAATCAATATCAGATGATTCAACCATAGAAAAGTTTTTAAATAAAAAGGGTGAAGGAATACATCATGTATGTTTTCAAGTAGATGATATATATCAAGCAATAAATGAACTTAAAGAAAATAATATTTCGATAGTTTCTGAAAAACCATCAATTGGAGCTGAAGGGTATAAAATAGTTTTTATTCATCCTAAAAGCACAGGGGGTGTCTTAGTTGAATTAGCTGAAAAAGCTACTTAACTCCATTTCTTTCCAATTCTTCAGTTTTTTTCAAGATAAATTTCCAAGCATTTAATACATGATCTTTAGTCGTATTTGTTTGTCCAATAGAAAATCTTAAAGTGTATTTATTATTTAATTTTGTATGTACTAAATACAGAGCTCCACTTTTGTTTAATTCTTCTAAGAGAAGTTTATTAAACTGATCAGATCTTTTATATCGAAAACAAACTAAGTTAAGGACTGTTGGGGCTATTATTTCAAATCTGTTATCTTCTGTAATAAGATCCGATAATAGCTTCGCTGATTTAATATGTCCTCTAATATGTGACTGTATTCCATTAATTCCATAATATCGTATAACGCTCCATAATTTTAATGATCTAAATCTTCGACCAAGAGGTATTTGCCAGTCTCTAAAATCAAATACAGAATCTGATTCACTAACATCTGTTTTTAAATACTCTGGATTAATTGTTAGAGAATTGATCAATGCATCTCTATCAGAAACATATAAGCAACTACAGTCAAAGTTTGTTAGTAGAAATTTGTGAGGGTTAAAACAATAACTATCTGCGTATTCTATACCATCATGAATAAATCGATATTCAGGGCATATTGATGCAGATCCTGCCATAGCTGCATCTACATGGAGCCATATATCAAATTCATTGCATATTTTTCCAATATCATTTAATGGATCAATTGCGGTACTAGATGTTGTTCCTATGGTAGCACAAACAAATGCAGGGATTTTTCCATCAGTTATATCTTGTTCAATTGACTCTCGCAATTTTAATGGATTCATTGCAAAATTATCATCCACTTCAATTAATCTAATATTTTTTCTTCCAATTCCAGCTATTTTAACTGCTTTCTCAATAGAGGAATGTGCTTCCTTCGAAGTATATACTCTAATTGAGTCATCAAATCCATTTTCATTTATTTTATTATTTGAAACCTTCTCTCTAGCAGCAATTAGAGCACAAAGTGTTGCGCTAGAAGCGGTGTCTTGAATTACGCCACCGCCAGTACTAGTTGATTTAAATTTTTCTGGAAGATGTAACATTTCTACAAGCCAGTCCAATACATGACTTTCTAATTCTGTACATGCTGGACTTGATGCCCATAACATTCCTTGAATGCCTAGTCCGCTTGATAATAGGTCACCTAGGATAGCTGGTCCAGTAGAATTGCAAGGAAAATAAGCGAAGAAGTTAGGTGATTGCCAATGAGTGACTCCTGGAATAATTTTCTCATTCATTTCAGCTAATATATTATTGAATTTTTCTCCATCTTGCGGAGGGTCTTTAGGAAGATGATTTCGCAGCTCTCCTGGTTTTGCTTGAGATAGAACAGGATAAGATTCAATGTTTTCGTAATAATCTGCTATCCAATCAATTACTTTGTATCCATTTTCTTTGAATTCATTTATAGACATATGAATTGTTTCTTTATTATTCATAATGATTTTTCCATATTATTTATGATTATTGAAATTGTGATAGGATAATTTTAAATGATAATATCAAAGAATTATATAGAAAAAGATTTGATTATAAATAGTTAAAGAAAAGTAAATTTTGCAAATGAATGATTCATTAAAAAATAAAATACCTAATGTTCCCAAAAAGCCGGGTGTGTATCAATTTATTAATGATAAGGGTGAAATTATTTATATTGGAAAGGCAAAGGATTTGCGTGTTAGAGTTCGCTCATATTTCCAGAAAAACAAATATCAAACTCCAAAAAATCAATCAATGATAAAAAGAATATCTGACTTGGAATGGATTGTTGTTTCATCAGAAGTAGAAGCTTTGTTAACAGAAGCAAATTTAATAAAAGAGAATAGACCGCATTATAATATTAATCTTAAAGATGATAAATCTTTTCCTTATATCAGAATTACAAAAGAGTCTTACCCAAGAATCTTTATAACGAGAGAGATTGTCAAAGACGGTTCTCGATATTTTGGACCCTATACAGATGTGTATGTATTGCGTAGATCGCTTAAAGCGGTACATAAGATTTTTCCTATTCGTAGCTGTGACTTCCTACTGGATAAAAATACAATTCAATCTTTAAAAGTAGACTTATGTCTTGATTATCATATAAAGAAATGTCAAGGGCCCTGTCAGGGTCTAGTGTCCAAAGAAGAATATAATAAAATGATCAAACGTGTCGTTTCTTTTTTGCAAGGCAGAACAACTGAGACTGAATTATATATAAATGATCAAATGTTGAAGGCAGCAAATGAAACTAGATATGAAGATGCTGGAATGTATAGAGATCAATTAAATGCAATTAAGAATTTTAAAGATAAACAACGGAAGGTTGCTGCAGATTTTGATGATCGTGATGTTATTGCTTTATCAAGGAAAGAAAATATGTGCGTAAGTGTTATTGTAAGGATACGTAATGGAAGGATTCATAGTCGTGAGAAAATATCCATGAATATTTCTGATGAAACTGATGCAGATATAATAGAACTCGTTATCACACAATTTTATCTGAATTCAGACTTTATACCTAA
>CAYTYA010000049.1:0-3105 GCA_964442015.1 uncultured bacterium | reverse complement strand
AATATGGCTGTATCTGCTCTCCGAGATCTTGGTCTTGACTATCTACTAGTTATTGGCTTGGCCAAACGATTAGAAGAAGTTTTCATTCCTGGAAATTCTGACGCTCAATCGATATCCAAAAATTCTCCTGGTTTGATATTATTAAGAAAAATAAGAGATGAGGCGCATCGTTTTGCTATTACGTATCAAAAACAGAGAAGAAATAAGAAAGTACGTGAATCAATTTTCGATTCAGTGAATGGAATGGGCCCAAAGAGAATTCAAGCTTTATTAAGTTCATTTAAAGGAATTGAAAATATTGCTAAAACAGATACAAGTATTATTGCGAAGAAAACAAATATACCGATAAAGATTGCTGAACAGATTATTTTAGTGGCAAAACAATTTCATATGGAACAAAAATCTAAGTAAACCTTCTTTTATAATCGTATTAATTATTAAATAGTATTGTATTTTCTGTGATAAATATCAACTATATGTTCAAAAATAACTAGTAGATTACCTTGATGAACCGCTTCCGATACCAACTTTATGTTTTAATTATAATTAATCTATTATTTGGTCAAGAAATAGCTCAAGATAGAATAATTGTTAAAATTGCTCCGGATATTTCACGTGCAGAATTTAGCGCGTCTTTAGATACTAGTAGATTTGTTATTGATAAGGTGCTAGTAAGAAGATTAAATATTGTTAGTATAAAACTAAAAAATGATACCCTAGAGCCTTTAAGTGCTATAAAAGAATTTAGTATTAGTCCATTCGTAGATAAAGTAATTCCTGATACGAAGGTTACAAGAAGAAATACGCCAGATGATTCTCAGTTTTCTCAACAATGGTCCCTTCATAATACAGGTCAAAGTGGAGGTACAGTTGATGCAGATATAGATGCAATTGAAGCATGGGATATCTCAACAGGTGGCGTGACACCTCTAGGCGATACAATTGTAGTTGCCATAGTAGATGGAGGGATGTTATTAACGCATGCTGATTTAATCCCAAATCTTTGGACTAATTGGGGTGAGATAGCAGGCAATGGGATTGATGATGATAATAACGGATATATAGATGATATCCATGGATGGAATGCCTATTCATCAAATGGCTCTATTCCTAGTGATGGTCATGGAACTCATGTTGCCGGGATAGTAGGCGCAAAAGGTAATAATGGTTCATACGTTTCTGGTGTGAATTGGAATGTGAAGTTAATGGCTTTAGGAGGATCATCTGGTACTACATCAATAGTTTTAGAAGCCTATGGATATATTTTGGATCAGCGTGCAATCTATGATTCTACAGGAGGTGCTTCTGGTGCATTTGTTGTAGCTACAAATAGTAGTTTTGGTGTGAATAATGCGGATTGTAACAGCGCAACTTATTCACTATGGAATGATATGTATAATGCAATGGGAGAATATGGAATTCTAAGTTGTGGTGCTACTATGAATAATAACTCCAATGTGGATGTAACGGGTGACGTTCCTACAGGTTGTGATAGTGATTATATGATAGCTGTTACAAATACAACTAGAAATGATTCTAAAAATAGTGGAGCCGCTTATGGGCTAACAACAATAGACTTAGGAGCTCCAGGAACACAAGTATTATCTACGTATACTGGTGGAGGTACGTCATCATTATCGGGGACTTCAATGGCCTCTCCACATGTTGCTGGTGCAGTGGGATTTATCCATGCTTCCATGTCAGCAGGTCTAGCATCATTTTTTCGAGCATCACCAGATCAGGGAGCAATAATTATTAAACAAATAATATTGGATGGTACTGATCAGCTTCCTTCACTGAATGGTATTACCGTAAGTGGTGGTAGACTTAACTTATATAATTCTGCAGTTCTTAGTATGGAATATCTAGCAGCAGATTCCTTGGATCCAAACCCTATCACAAACCTTACGGCAGATACATCTGAATGGTATCGAGTTACTCTAGAATGGGATGATCCTACTGAGTTATTTGGAGGTGACCCCATCCCAAATTTCATGATTGATATATACAAAGATGAAGAATTTGAGACATCTGTATGGTCTGGTGTGGAGACATATACGGATGTTGGATTATCATCTGATATAGAATATAACTATTCACTTATAACACGCGTCATTGATAGCGATTCAATAAGTATAAGTGTTTCTATTCCGGTTATTCCAATTGGCGGAAATTGTCAGCCGGGAGATGTTTCAGGTGATAATATAGTAAATATTTTAGATGTAATAGAATTATTGCGATTCAGCTTAGGGTATTATGAACCAACAGATTTAGATTATTGCAAAGCTGATTTAAATTTTGATGATATCCTTGATATCATAGATGTTCTTATGCTCATGGATATAATACTAGGAATATAATTTATTAAAAGATACGTGAAAGATACTTCAATAGAAAATAAGCTTGATCTTCCATGCAGTAGAAGAGAGTTTGTGATAGATGCCTTAACTAGAATTGGAACTATCTCAATTGGTAGTTTTATTATCGTTAATCAATCTTCATGTAGTAGTGATGCAAATCCTGTAAGCCCAAATGGCAAAGGTCTAGCTTTTCTAGTTGATATATCATTATCAGAGAATAGTTCATTACAAGTTATAGGGGGCACCCTAGCATTGCCTTCTAATGCTATAGATAGCCATGGTATGTTACTATATAGACAGAATGAAAATGTTGTTAAAGTTTATAGTAGAAATTGTACTCATGCTAATTGTACAATTGATGCGTATTCTTCATCTGGAGTTTCAATGTGTTCTTGTCATGGCAGTACATTTGATTTGAATGGAAATGTTATTGATGGTCCTGCAGAAGATCCATTAAAAAAATATGATGCAACTATTTCTGGAGATATTATTACTATACAATCCTAATGAAAAATATCGAATACAATCTATTTATCATTTTACCTATAGTTTCAATTCTTGTATTTGTATCTCTTGTTGCATTAGCTATGGTGTCATACGATGGGGGGAATGCTATAGATAATTTCAGTCATGGGTATTCATTTTCATTAAATTATTTAAGTGACTTGGGTAGGAATATTGGATACTCTGGGAGTAGCAATATTATATCCTTTTATAGTTTTAACTTATCATTAATCATTATAGG
>CAYTYA010000048.1:3139-12478 GCA_964442015.1 uncultured bacterium | reverse complement strand
GAAGGTGGTATAGTCATTTCTAACAAAGCAATATCATTAATTGGAGAATCTAGAGAAGGAACTAAGATTAATCAGCCAATCTCTTCACCACAAATCAGCATAGTTGACTGTCAGGAAGGTACAACAAGAGTTGAAAACTTCACTATCAAACAGGGGAGTTCAAATAATGGTGGTGGTATTTACAGTTCTGAATCAACCGTTGAGATTAATAGTGTGGATTTTATTAATAATTCTTCTTCAAACAATGGAGCTGCAATAAATTCAATTGAATCTACCGTTAAAGTTCAAAACTCAACTTTTTCTCACAACACAAGCGATAACTTAGGTGGAGCAATATATGTTGATCCTCTTACAACATGTGAGATCTACAACTCAAGTTTTGATAATAATGGAGCCTTGTGGGGTGGAGCAATCGCAACTGTTGGAGGTGGAAAACTTCTTGTAGAGGGATGCAACATATCCTTCAATTTAGCATCAGGAAATAATCCAAACCCAAATCAAAATTATCCGACATTTGGTGGCGGTGGTGGTATTTACCAAGAATGGTCAGACAGCTTGGAAATATATGATTCAGAAATAACCAATAATACTGCTGCTACAGGCGCTGGTGGTGGTATAGCAGTTTATCTCAGTGATGATGTAACCATTAATAATATTGTCCTTAGTAATAATTCTTCGTCTGGTCCTAATTATCCAAGTGGTGGTGGTGGAGCAGCATTTTATAGAGCAGATAATGTTCTTTTTGAAAACTCAACCATTGCTAATAATGTATCTAATCATAATTCAGGCGGTGGTATTTTCCTTGGATCAGAATCAGGACAAGCTTCCATTGTAGTTCACGCTACTTTCAATGGATTGACTCTCGTTAATAATAGTGCACTAAGTGGAGGAGCAATTTTTTGCTGGTCTGCGATCCTCAATCTATATCATTCGACTATAGCTCAAAATGAAGCATCAAATTTAGAGTGGAGTGGCGGGGGATTAGCATCGCATTATGTTACAGAACCAAATATAATAAGTAGCCTTTTTTATGATAATAACCCTAATTCTATCCACAATGGTTATCCATATACACCAGTTCTTGTCGCATATTCACTAGTACAGGAACAATGGGCTGGCTGGGGAAATCTGATAGACGTAGATCCTTTATTTTGTGATCCTGATAGCGGAGACTTCAGTTTAGCAGAAAATTCACCTTGTGTTGGCGCTGGTCAAGATGATTCTAATATGGGTGCCTATGGAATAGGGTGTGATCCTATTATATTAAGTATATCTAGTGAACTATTACCTGTTACTTACATTTTACACCAAAATTACCCCAACCCCTTCAACCCAGTTACTACATTGCGTTACGATTTACCCGAAAATAGTCTAGTAAATGTTACCGTATATGATATGCTTGGTAGACAGGTAAAAACTCTAATCAACCAAACCCAAGATGCTGGATACAGATCTATAGTATGGGATGCAACGAATGATTATGGTAAACCAGTTAGCGCTGGTATATACCTATATCAAATACAAGCTGGGGAATACATAAGTACGAAGAAGATGATACTATTGAAATAAATGTCTGATAAATATACTCGCATTTACTCCATTACTATGTTGTGTTGTTTGATTTTCACGATATTTTTTGAATTGTATGTATATTTTGAAAGGGGACGCGTTACATGGGATGGATTATTGACTGTTGGATTTATATTTTCAGTTAATTTGACGAATATTAATTATTGGAAAGAATATTTTTCTAAAGATTAACCCCCACCTTCGTTAGGTTTTTTGTTTCTAAATATTAATGTTGGCAATTAGTAATTTAAATTTTCAAGGAATCCTAAATGAAAATAACAAATATTATTAACAAACTGTCTATAGCTCTTGTCTTCATAATAATGCATTGTGGAAAAACACCTATACATAATCAAACTGTATACGGATTAGTAATTCATGGTGGAGCGGGTACCATTACTAGAGAAAAAATGTCCCCAGAAAAAGAAGCTGAATATCGCGGAAAGATCACGGAAGCACTTACAGTCGGATATGAAATCCTTGAAAAAGGAAATTCCAGTCTGGATGCTGTTGAAGCTGTAGTACGAATAATGGAAGATTCTCCATTGTTTAACGCGGGGAAAGGTGCAGTATTTACAAATGCAGGTACAAATGAATTGGATGCATCCATCATGGATGGTAGCACCCTTCAGGCTGGTGCAGTGGCTGGTGTAAAGACAGTGAAGAACCCAATTTCAGCTGCCAGAAAAGTGATGGAGAAAACCTGGCATGTTATGTTATCTGGTGATGGTGCAGATCATTTTGCTGCTGAACAGGGTTTGGAAATAGTAGACAATAATTATTTTTATACAGAAAGACGTTGGAACGCGTTGAAAAAAGCTCAAGAGGAAGAAAAGCATGGCACCGTTGGTTGTGTTGCACTGGATAAAAAAGGAAATATCGCAGCAGGAACCTCAACCGGTGGACTCACCAACAAACGATGGGGAAGGGTCGGAGATACACCGATTATTGGTGCAGGAACCTATGCAAATAATGAAACTTGTGGTGTTTCTGGCACTGGTCAAGGGGAATATTTTATTCGGGGAAATATTGCCTATGATGTTTCAGCATTGATGATTTATCGTTCACTAACCGTAAATGATGCAGCCGGACAGGTAATTGACAAATTATCAGGAAGAGGAGGAAGGGGAGGCTTGATAGCCATGGATAAAAATGGAAATATAGCAATGTCCTTTAATACCGAAGGAATGTATCGCGGGTATCGAGTAAATGGTTCTGAATCAGTTATTAAGATTTATAATCATTAATAATATTTTCTTCACAACTAATTGGTAACATCAGCTTTAACTATAATATGAAATTATATAACTTATAATCAAGCCCCGCATTCGTGGGGTTTTTTGTTTCTAGACATTTAGGACTACTGCTTTGTAATATTGCTGTTATGAAGAACCAAAGAATATTACAGTACGTATTTATTTTATGTATGACATCTTTAATTTTTGGAAAAGATCCTGTTGATAGAGCTATATCAAAAAATCTGAGTAAAATAATTAAAATGCGTCATCAAATTCATCAGTACCCTGAACTTGGAAACCGTGAATTCAAAACCTCAAAACTTGTAGCAGATCACCTACGCAGTTTGGGGCTTGAAGTTGAAACAGAAATTGCTCACACTGGAGTAGTTGGGATTCTTAAGGGAGGTAAGCCTGGACCAGTTATTGCAGTACGGGCAGATATGGATGCTCTTCCTGTTACGGAAGAAACTGACTTTCCTTTCAAATCGATTGAAAGAACTACATATTTGGACAAAGAAGTAGGTGTTATGCATGCATGCGGTCATGACATTCATACTTCTGTTCAATTGGGCGTTGCATCAGTATTATCTAGTATGAAACGTTCGATTCCTGGTACGGTAAAATTTATTTTCCAACCTGCAGAAGAAGGTGTTCCACCAGGAGAAGAAGGTGGAGCAGAACTTATGTTAAAAGAAGGTGTCTTTAATGATCCGAAACCGAATGCAATATTTGGATTGCATACACACGCTGGGCTTGAAGTAGGTCAACTAGGACTTACTATTGGGCCAGCAATGGCAGCAGTAGACCATTTTATTATCACCATAAAAGGGAAACAATCTCATGGTGCATATCCTCATAAGTCTGTGGATCCAATTATTATGGCAACGGAAGCTGTTGATGCCTTCCAAACCATCCGTTCGCGGTCCCTTTCACCATTGGAGCCAAGCGTAGTGACAGTAGGAATAATACGAGGTGGTGAACGATTTAATATCATTCCGGAACAAGTGCATTTGGAAGGAACTGTTCGTACTTACAATACGGAAGTTCAGGACATGGTGGAGGATCGGATGAATACAATTTTAGAAGGAATAACGCATGCTTATGGTGGATCATATGAATTGAAGTATGAGCGTGGAACGCCGGCAACGATTAATGATCCAGCGTTATCGAGGAAAATGATACCCACAATGGAAAGAGTTGTTGGTAAGGAAAAGTTAATAATGTTGGATCCAGTTATGGGTGGTGAAGATTTTGCGGTATTTGCCAATGAGGTTCCGGGAGTTTATTTTCGCTTGGGTGTTGTAAAACCTGGAACAACATCCGGATGGATTCATACACCAAAATTTCGTGCAGATGATTCTTCATTAGAAGTGGGTATTCGTGCCATGTCAAACATGGTTCTAGATTACTTACAATCAAGTGTTGACTAATTCTATTGTTTAACTAGGGATGTGCAAGTGTTTTATTGATATTAAAATCAATATTAACCTTTACAAAAAGGCATAATAATTTTTAACTTTTTATACTAGGAAGAGTCTAATAACAGTAAATTGATAGATAATACAATCTCATAACTAATTGAGGAATGAATGAAAAATCTATATAAAATTAGTCTAATAACTTTGATCGCTTCTGTTGTTTTCGCAGAAGATCAATTTGATGAATTAATTGCTGAGGAATCGGATAATATTGCTTATCAAAATAGTATTGATTTTGATACTAAAACGACTCAAGTCTGGAGAGATAGCGCTTGGCGAAATAAAGGGCAATGGTTGAAATCATATGACTCAAACGGTTATTTAACAGAATCGGAATTTTACATATTTAGGAATGATGAATGGTTGCTACGTGGTAATGTATCTTTTACAAATAATGAAAATGGTTTGCCTGATTCAAAAGTTAGGCAAGTATATAGAGAAGAGTCTTTTTATAATCGTTCATTAAACGAATATATTTATAACGATAGTGGTGACTTAACCGAAAATACACGGTATAAATGGCAGGATGATTCTTGGAATAATCGTTCACAGAAAGAATTACAGTATGAAGGCGGGTTATGTGTGAATAGTACCTACTATAGATGGGAAGACACTACATGGACAAATCGTTATTTAAACGAAACTTCATATAATGATAATGGGGAGAGAGATGTAAAGGTAGGGTATAAGTGGACTGATAGTGGATGGAATGAATGGCGTAAAACTGAATATTCTTTTGATGATAATAGTAATCTTTCTCAAAAAATATTTTCTAAGTGGACCGATTCTGGTTGGATTACAAAAGCACGGATAACTGTTAGTCGTGATGATTATCTTAACCCAATAGAAGTTCTTTTAGAAAAAGTAGATAGCACCAATGCATGGAACAATGTTTCGTTACGAGAGAATACATTTTTTGATGGTGGTATGATAATGGAAAGTGTTTCATCTAGATGGCATGATGATGGATGGCGTCTTAGAAAACGAAATGAATACACCTATATTAACGGGCCAGGTCGATCTTCTCTGAATATTATTGAACCTATATCATTGCCAGATCAAATAACCTTGGCTCAGAACTATCCCAACCCATTCAATCCTATCACTACAATTAGCTATGAGATACCAAAGGCAGAGTTTGTTGTTGTTGGAGTTTTTGATATGAGAGGAAACAAAATTACTACTCTAGTGAATGAATTGCAGAATCCTGGAGTTAAATCATATAATTGGAATGGCACCAATGATTATGGTAATAGCGTTGCGGCTGGCGTATATATTTATACTATTCAAGCAGGAAATTATCGGCAGTCCAAAAAGATGATTTTATTAAAATAAAATCGTATAATTTTAATTATTAAACCCCGCTTATTAGCGGGGTTTTTTGTTTATAGACATTTTGGACTGTTGAGGTGTAATATTAATCATCTATGATAAAAACCATTTTTATAATTTCACTATTTTTCAATTATATTTTTTCTCAAAATGAAAATTCAGAGAAAATATTATTCATTGGGAACAGTTTTACATTTTATTGGAATCTTCCACTTATTGTTGAATCTATGGCCAATGAACGTGGTCATAATTTTGATATTTATCAATCAACAGCTAGCAGTAGTTCATTAAAAGATCATTGGTTTGAAAACTATCAATTAAAATCAAAAACTCTCATTTCGAATAGTGCATTTGATCGGGTTGTTCTTCAGGACCATAGTAAGAATCCATTACAAAATTATGAAGAATCAAAAGAGTATTTCATGAAGTTTATTGATCACATAAAATTGAATAATGGTATTCCCTATATTTATACAACATGGATGTATGAAGGTATCACTAATAATCATTATGATGTATTAGATCCAGTGAACCACACATTAAAACCGTTAGCAGAAAAAACAGGTGCTATTTTAGTACCTGTTGATCAAGTTTTTCGAATTTTTCAACAAAGATATCCTACTATACCTATTTTTACTATGGATAGTAAACACCCTTCTCCAGTTGGGATTTATCTAGCTGCATGTGTATTCTATAGAATATTTACTGGAGATAGTCCTTTGGGATTGTCTAAACGTTATGCAAGAGAAGATGAAAGTGGAAAAAAAATATTCTTAGGAATGGTTGAGGAGTCTAGCGCAATAAAATGTCAGAAAATTGTTGATGAAATTCTTCCACAATAACTTTAGTTAAATACTAGAGTAAATAAATATTATCAGAACATAAATTATTATACATCAAACAGATAGCTATATTTAATAACAATTGACTTAACGCTATTTTTAATGGGTATCCCATCATAATCCTGAGTTTGGTTGTATACAAGATATAAACCTGTAGAGGCAGATTGTTGCCAGATAAATCTCCAATTCATTGACCATTCATCTGATTGGTTGTTGTATTGGATTAACGACTGGATATATAATTTTGGTGTAAAGGAGTAAGTTAATCTAGTTTTTATTAAGTGAGTGATAAATTTTCCCCCGGGCAAACTAACGTTATTGTATTTTGAAATAATTGCAGATGTAAAACGATTCCCAAATCGGTACCCAATAGTTAAATCAGCATTTTGTCGATTTCCACCGAAGAAACCACCAATTTTGTTCACCATGATTAAATTGAATGGTTTTGTCAAATTTGTATTGGTTCGGATATGTACTTCTCTATGTTCGTAACGACCTGAAGGCACCATGACACCACTCGCAATCTCAAATGTATCAATTACACCTTCATTTAAAAAATTTATAGCAGTATCAATACGGTACCCATTTCTGAATTCCCAATGATTGTCAACATGTAATCGTGCGGTTTCCAAAAATCCGTCAATTTTCCAATATCCCCAATAAGTGATATGAGGCCGAATTTCTAGAAGACCAAAAGTGTCTTTTGGGCGGGTACGGTTCAAAATTCTGAATAATACTTTTCTATATCCTTGTCTTTTGACATATCCTATTTCAGGATTAAAGTTTTCACCTACTTCAGTAAATCGCAACTGTGTCGTTAATCTTTTTGTGTTTCTATTTGCTTCTATTAAATAGGAGTATGTGCCAACATCACCATTTTGAGTATTTTGGTCTGTTCCCGTTTTCGCAGCAAATCCAATTAATTGAATTTTATCACCAATACCTAATGATGCATCTATTGCATAACTGGTATTTGAATTTTTAATTGTTCCTAATCCCGTACGATTAGTCATCATGAAACCATATGATGTTCGATTAGGTAATTCTTTTTTCAAACGTAAAACAGAGAAATTATCTCCATCTGTTATATTATTCACAGCTTGTGTTTGCATATTTAGTACACCTATTCTCAATCCACCTGCCGTTCCAGTAAGTCTTCCACCACCTAAAATAGGTAAAGGTTCACCATTTGGACCTACACCAATTCTGCGACTGAAAAACATTTCTATATCTGGTCCACTGTAGGTGTTTTCGCCAACAGAAAAAAGACCAGCATTTTCTAAAAAGAAACCCCTCTTTTCTGGAAAAAACAAGCTAAACCGATCCAAACTAATTTGCTGTTCATCTGCCTCTACTTGTGCGAAGTCAGTGTTGTATGTTAAATCTAAAATTAATCCTGATGTAACGCTGAGTTTTACATCTAAACCAAAATCATTTGCTAATGTAGTAATATTAGTATCTAAGTCTTCATTGCTTTTCGATCCTAATCCATAAGGCATAATTTTAATTTTCCGTACATTAGGTGCTTTGATGCCTTTAATCGTACCTGCATTCAATAGCCGGTTAAGACTATATTGTCTAGGTATAGGTGCCCAGAACACTTGTTCTTGTTTATGAGCAATCACCCTTTGAAAATTTATACCCCAGTTTTGTTCACTTTCTTTTGAATAGCTTAGAGTTTTAAAGGGGATTGCAAACTCTGCACTCCACCCATAATCACCTACATTTGTTTTCACTTCCCAAACAGCATCCCAGTTAATATTAAATGCATCACCTATACCAACTGATTGTCGTCTAGTATTTATCGACATTCCCTCACCACCTTTGCTTACTTGCGCATCATATTCTATCCCTCCAGCATTTGTACCAAAAACATATCCATTTTGTTGATCTTGAAAAGTATCCAATATAAACATGAAACTATCCGTATTTAATAATGGAGCATCACGACGTGTATCCGTGATAACGATTTTTCCAGGATTATTATCATAACATACGGCTGAGATATATAATATATCGTTAGAGAACATCACCTTAACTATAGTTTTTTCCGTTACCATTTCACCTTCGTTTGGAGATTTTTGAGTAAACTGGTTAATCTCTATTGATGATTCCCATGCAGGATCATCAATTACAATACCATCAATAACTGGGATTATAGTTGCAATGTTAGCAGTGGTTACATAATTAGCGTTATATGGAAAACATATACTTTGAGACACTAAAATGATAAGATATTGGATCCTGATATTCATTATTATTTAATGAGTATTACCATATTTGAAACTCTAAAATTGACTAATATTAGTGAATCAACAAATAAAATTAAGTATTTAGATGGACTTTATGTTTCTAGATATTAGAACTACTGCTTTGTAATATTTCTATTATGAAGCGATTCTTACCAATATTTATTATGTCTTGTATATATTTTTATTTAATATTATTGAAGTATTGGAGGAATTATGAATAGAATACTTTTAAGCCTAATATTTTCATCTTTATTTTTATCAGCTCAATCTAATCCCATAGGAATATGGACGATTGATATTGAATGGGTAGATACAATTATTGAATCAAGTATAGAGGGAGATCCTGATTCAGAAACTAATAAAATGACAGCTAAAATGGTTCGTGCTCAGTTTGCAGATCAATCTATAGTTTTTAAAGAAGATGGTACTATGGTTGATCCTAGAGGCGGTGATGCGCAATGGAAGATAAAAGAAGATAAGATTCTTGCAAAACCAGAAGGATCAGAAGAATGGATTGAAGCTCCATTTGAAATTAAAGATGATATTCTGTATGTAGGTTCAGGGCCATTCGAAAATAGAATGCCATTTAAGAGAATTATTCCTCAAGAAAAAAAGGATATAGAATAAA
>CAYTYA010000048.1:0-3039 GCA_964442015.1 uncultured bacterium | reverse complement strand
AATAGAATGCCATTTAAGAGAATTATTCCTCAAGAAAAAAAGGATATAGAATAAACATGTATCTGTCTTTACATAATTGTTTTAATTAATAATAAAAACCCTGTCTATAAACAGGGTTTTTTGTTTATTAGTTGATGAGTATATTTATTAATGAATAAGCAAAATTTTCCACTACTAATTATGATATCATTTGCCTGGGGACAATGTGATTTTAATAGCGATGGACAACTAGACTCTTTGGATATTGTAGATGAAGTTAATTGTATTCTGGTAAATTGTGGCAATGTCCCACAATGCGATCTTAATAATGATGGATATATAAATATTATTGATATATGTGCAACAGTTGATTGCATTATTTCTGATTGTTGGCAAGAGGAGGATCTACTTACACTACATAGTAGTATTATTTTTAGAGATATACCTGGAGGTACTTTTACAATGGGAGAAAGTGAAATAGATTATCAAGGACCCCCGGGAAGCTATGATGCTTATTTACACACGGTTACATTAAGTTCTTTTCAAATGAGTGATTCAGAAATCACTAATAAGCAATATGCTCATTTTTTAAATAGTGCTTTTTCTATTGGTCTTTTGGAGGTTCAAATTGAAACTGACCCTGGTCCAAATATGGGGGATTTACTTGTATTTGGTGCAGAAACAGCTCCTATTGAATATAGAGGAATGGCTCTATATAACCTAAGCGGAACCAGAGTTATGAAGGATCATGACAACGCTGATGGAGATAATGATCCATTTACAGGCGAAATAGAACCAGAGAATCCTCTGAATATTGCATATATAGGATATGATGCTATGAATACTGAAAATCGATGGTTTTATGTTAAGAACCCTGCGAGTCCTGATGATTTTAATTGGTTAGAACTAACAAATTATTATAATTACTCTGATGTATCGCATCAATATGATTCATCTATTTTATTAAATGATTATAATGAATGGGAAGAATTAGAGGATTACCCAAATAATCTACCAACATTATTAGATGTTAATCATTGGCCTGCAACATTTATCAAGTGGTATGGTGCGAAAGCATTTACATTATTTTATGACGTTATACTGCCTACGGAAGCACAATGGGAGTTTGCTGCAAAAGGAAATGCGGAATTCATATATGCCACAGAGAATGGAAATGTAAATAGTGATGGTACAAGTGCTAATTGGAATTTTTTAGCTGAAAATCCTTCTCTAGGTCATGTTTTGAATGTAAAAATTAATGAGCCTAATCCTTATGGTCTTTATAATATGGCAGGAAATGTCTGGGAATGGATTGAAGATTGGTATGCTTCTGACTATTATAATAATTCTAATAATGCTACAGACCCTATTAATACTGTTAATACAGGACTTAAAGTGAGAAGAGGTGGCTCTTGGAATTATCACCAGGCACCTTTAAAATCATCAGCTAGAGCTGAGGATGAACAATTTAAAGGGAATGACCATTTTGGATTTAGAATTGCACAATAAAATAAATTGTAGAATTTGAATATTGAAAAATAATATCTCCTCTATTATCTATAATTATTTCTGTGATTCAATTAAGCAAATGGAGACTTATCCTTTTAATAACTAATTATAATATATGGATCAAATATCCCCACAAACATATTGTGATTATGTTGCTAATCTAGATAATAATAATCTTCATAAGATTTATCATGACGAACAATATGGGTTTCCTATTAAAGATGATAACGAATTATTTGGTCGATTAATACTAGAAATAAATCAAGCTGGACTTTCTTGGACAACTATCCTAAAGAAGCAAAATAATTTCAGAAAAGCATATTCAGGTTTTAAGATCAAAAAAATAGCAGAATATGATGATAATGCTATTAAACAGCTCCTTGATAATTCAGGTATAATTAGAAATAAATTAAAAGTGAATGCTGCTATATATAATGCTCAACAAATACTTTCGATTCAAAAAGAATTTGGTTCTTTTAGGCTATGGTTAGAAAATAATCAATTCAGAGAATTGGATGGTTGGGTAAATCTTTTCAAGAAAACATTTAAGTTTACAGGCAAAGAGATCACTAAAGAGTTTCTAATTAGTTCTGGTATTCTTGAAGGTGCACATACTAAAGATTGTCCAATATTTTATAAAATCAGTAGTTGATAACTAAACCCTACTTAAAGGTTATTAATCAGGTAATAAAGGAATATTAATTGTAACAATAATGTAATTCGTAAATTATATTTATTGATTATGGAAATAAAAATTGAAAAAGTAAGTTATCAGAATAAAAAAAATTCCCGAATACTTGAAGCGGTGCTGGCAAATTGGTTTAGAAACCCCAAAGAATTAAACCTTGTAGACCCAACTATATCTTATCCGTTTCGTTATAATAAATGGGTTAATCTTAATTACTTGGATCCAGATATACGTACGGTTGTAATGAAAACAAATAAATGGGTTATCGGAATAGGAAGTATGCATACGATACCAAATACAAAAACAGTGGAAATATTTCATATTTATATTGACGCAGAATATCGCCGACAAAAATTGGGTAAACAAATATTGAATTATTTTGAATTATTGGCTTTAAAAGAAGGAGCTGAATCGATGATTATAAGAATAGCGCCAAAGAATATAGCTGCAAAGGGATTGTTAAATAGTGAAGGATATATTGAAAAAGAAAAACCAAATCGAAAAATTATAACTTTTAAAAAGAAGCTTAACCAAACTATTTCAAGCGCATCTAATTAGTGGAGGTTTTTTTTGTTCATATAATTAAGATTAGATTCAGTATATGAAAAAATACTTTGTTTATGTTATAGAATTAGAAAAAACAGTGGTAGACATAAGAAAATTTCGTAGTAAAAACCCAAACTATATTCAAGGAAAAGCATGTGTGTATGTTGGTCAATCCTCCAGAAAACCATTTCTCAGGTTTGAACAACATAAAGAAGGGTATAAGTCTAACAAATATGCTAAATATTATGGAATGAAACTTAGGCCAGATTTATATGAGAAATATAACCCTATACCAACAAGAAAAGATGCGGAGCAGA
>CAYTYA010000047.1:0-12494 GCA_964442015.1 uncultured bacterium | reverse complement strand
TACCAGAATTACAAGATGAAAGAGAAGAAGCGCCTAGCCCCATTACACTTACTCCGCTAGCAATAGTTGCTGATTTTTTAAGAAATTCACGTCTGGTTTCCATAACGCCTCCTTATTAATTATGGCACGATTTTTCATATTTTCAATTCATCTGATTTGAATTGTATACAAATCTATAATGAAATTATAGGATGCTCAATAATATTTACACAATTCACAATAGGATCTATATAGCGCTAATATTAATATTATTATGAATTAACAATATTATTAATTAATTCATAAGTAATGAAAAACCCAATTACACTTATTATATATATTATAATTATTTGTTTTTCAGGTTGTGCAACCAACAAACAACTTGAAAAAGAAGAATATCAACTACTCTTATCATACCGCAACAGAGGCCTTGCATATATTGAAGAAGAACAATATTTAGATGCAGTTAAGCAATTTAAATCATTTATAGATATTGCTCCTTTTGAGGCATCAGGGTATGCAAACCTTGGCTGGTCTTATTTGCAATTGCCCAATAAGCTTGATTCAGCCGAGATATATTTATTAGAAGCAGAAGAATTAAGCCAAGGAAATAGCGATATAGTATTTATGGTTGCAAAAATGTATGAATTATCGGATAGAAACTTAGTAGCCACAGAAAGACTACATTCAATAATAGATAATAGATCAGATCATGTAATGTCACTATATCAATTATCTGAGTTTTATAGAATCTCTTCTGAAACTAAAGATATAATGAAATCAGAAAAACTATTATCACAGATACTTGAGGTTGTTCCCGGAAATATTGCTGCACACCTAAAGTTTGTTGATCTGTCAATAAAAAACAACCACTTGAAACAGGCCCTTTCTTCATTAGAAGCCGTTAGGCAGATTTTGCCGGTTATCCCAGAAGAAGCAAATATATATTTAATTGAATCAATTCGATTGTTACGGAATAATGATCTTAGCAAATCAATGATCCAGTCTTTAATCTTTCATAATCTGCTTAAATCAACAACATTGTATAAATCAGGAGCACAAGAGCTTAGAGGGGGTCCTGGCCCCATAGCAGGTTCGCCAATTAGTGGCTTCATTAATTTAAAACCACCAATTTTTGATAATAATGAAAAGACTCTTAACAACGTTAACTTTGTAGATATAACTAATAAATCAGACCTTAGCGGTCTAAATAATATTCAAGTGATGATTCATGGCGATTATGATATGGATGGTGATGATGATTTATTTGTTTCAAAGAAGAACCCAGACCAATCAAGTGATCAAATAATTTTAATAAATCAAAACGGGGTTTTTAAAAAGAAAGATACCAAGTCGGGTATTAGTCATTTAGGAAAAGATCATTTTGCAACAAGCCATGATTATGATAATGATGGGTATCTTGATATTATAATTAGCAACTCGTTGGGAGTAAAATTATATAAAAATAATGGGCTTGCTGAATTTGTTGATATGGCACAACAATCAGGTTTATATATTAATCACTCTGTAAACAAACTTGGTTTTTTCGATTTTGACCTTGAAGGAGATTTAGATATTTATGTATCAAAAAATGGGAACAATCAATTATATAGAAACAATTCAGATGGAACGTTTACAGATATTTCTAATATTTCTGATATAATAGCAAACGAAGAAAACACACTGGATCAAGCATTTGGAGATTTTGATGATGATGGTGATGTAGACATGGTGGTGCTTAATGAAGATAATTCCATTTTTTATTATGATAATATAAGACAAGGTTATTTTAATGATCTTACTAAAAGGTCCGGCTTAAAACATATTGGTAGCCCAAGCAGTATAACAACTGCAGATTATAACAATGACGGGCATTTAGATATTTATATTTGTGATTTAAATGGTAACCATTCATTATATAAAAACACAGGTGATGGTGTATTTATTATTGATAATAAGTTGAATCAATTAAACCCTCAGTTAAAAGATTTTTCAGCAAAACAAGCAGAGTTTGCAGATTTGGATAATGATGGATATTTAGATCTTATAATTGTTGGTAAACCCATAGGGAATACTAATAATGGAGTTCTTTTATTACACAATGATAGATTGGGTGGGTTTAGCAGTGCATCAAACTCATTACCGCCAATACAATCCCCCATCGATTTTATAGCAACTACTGATGTAGACACAGATGGAGATTTAGACCTCATTGTTCATCAAAATGATGCCGCTTTTGTTTTAAGAAATGACGGCGGAAATATTAATAATTACTTAAAGGTTAGGCTTGCTGGCTTGAGAGCAGGAAGCAGCAAAAATAATTACTTTGGTGTAGGGTCAAAATTAGAACTGAAAGCAGGGGATTTATATCAAATGCGTTCGGTAAATAAGCCAGTAACCCACTTTGGATTAGGAGATAGAACCCAAGGAGATGTTGTTAGGGTTGTTTGGAGCAATGGAGTCCCTCAAAACCATTTAAACCCTCAAAAGAATCAAACAATTGTTGAAACACAAATACTCAAAGGATCATGTCCGTATTTATTTGCATGGAATGGGTCAAAATTCGATTTTGTTACTGATGTATTATGGCCTAGCGCCTTGGGGATGCCGCTAGGGATTATGGCTGGCGAAAAATTTTTTGCCTTTCCAAACTCAACGGATGAGTATTTAAAAGTTCCAGGAGAAAAAGTCGAACCAAGAAACGGTAATTATGAATTTAAGTTTACTACCGAGCTATGGGAAACGCCATATCTAGATAATATAAAGTTAATGGTAATAGATCATCCTGATAGCGTCGATATATATATAAATGAGACATTTATACCTCCGCCTTATCCTCCATTTCGTATTTATAGCGCGAGCAACAAGAGGCTTCCTAATATTGCTATTGATAATTTAGGGAACGATCTTCGAAGCGCATTGTTATTAGCAGATGAAAAATATACAGACCATTTAACACCATCTGATTACCAAGGAATAACTGAATTTCATGACATGATTTTGGATTTTGGAGATTTAAGCAATGTTGATTCAGTATATTTATTTATGAAAGGCTGGTTGTTTCCAACAGATGCGAGTATCAATGTAAATATTTCTCAATCTAATAGCACGAATCTGATATTTCCTAATTTACAAGTAGTGAATAAAAAGGGAGAGTGGGAAAGCGTTTTTGACAATATTGGCTTCCCAAAAGGTAAGAATAAAACCATGATTTTTAATCTAACCGATAAATTTATTTCCAATGATTATAGAATACGCATACAAACTAATATGCAAATCTATTGGGACAATATTTTTATTTCCACCGATGTAAATAATAAAAATATTCGTATCAGTGAATTGAATCCAACCCATGCGAACCTTCACTTTAGGGGTTTTTCAAAAATTTCCAGAAAAAACTATAGCAGCCCACATATGCCAGATTATTATAACACTACATCTAATCAAAAATGGCGAGACCTAATAGGCAACTATACAAAATATGGAGATGTATTATCTTTATTATTGCATTCGGATAATAAATATGTAATTATGAATGCCGGAGATGAAATTTCTCTACAGTTTCTAGAATCTAATATGGAGAAAATACCCAATGGCTGGGAAAGAGATTTTTTATTCTATAATGATGGATGGTTAAAGGATGGAGATTTAAATACAGCACAAGGTCAAACGACTGCGCCATTGCCATTCCACGGGATGCTTTCTTACCCACCTAATAAAAAAGATTTTCATCCAAAAGATAAAGAATACGATGCGTATATGAAACATTATAATACGAGAATTATTACTATTGATTCATTTAAAAATGAAATTCGCAATCATATTGCAAAGAATTAGATTAAGGCAAGCCAAATGATATATAATAATCCCCAGGTTTTGTACCCATCTTTCCACCACCACAGGCTATAACTATATACTGTTTGTTATTAACCTCATACACGCTAGGAGTAGCATAGCCACCAGCGGGAAGTTTATATTTCCAAAGTTCTTCACCGGAGTCTTTATCAAATGCTCTTATATGTTCATCTTTTGATGCAGCAATAAAGATTAATCCTCCTGCCGTTACTACTGGGCCACCATAGTTTTCAGTTCCAGTTTTTGGAATGCCTTTTTTAGATAACTCAGGAAATTCACCTAAGGGCACTTGCCACAAAATTTCCCCTTTATTTAAATCAATTGCATTAAGGGTTCCCCATGGTGGCTTTACAGCTGGGTATCCATCTTGATCATAAAACCTATTATACCCAGTGTGAGTGTATGGAATATTAAAATCAAATAATTCTTTACTAAGATCTTCGAGCCAGCTTTGATTCGTTTCGTTTCCATTATTTGTAGTAAAATTCTCATTATATAAAAAAGATAAGAGAGCATTTTTCTTTTTATTAGAAAACTGATTAAATGAAGGCATAAACCCTTTGCCTTTTTCAATAATTCTAATTGTCTCATTTTTGGAAAGTCTTTTATTAAGATTTATTAAAGATGGGTACGTTCCCGTAGTGTAAGGAAACGTTCCTTTAACATCCCCTTGAAGTTCTTGCCCGTGGCAAATTGCACAATTGGCTTTGTATACTTTTTCACCAATATCGTTAATGGTTTTTGGTTTCGTAGAACTTTTATCATTTAAATCAAGTGCGATCATATGTTGTATCCAAGGCATTTCATTTGCATTTACATACAGAATCCCCGTTTCTATATCAAAAGAAGCGCCACCCCATTCTGCACCTCCATCAAACCCGGGGAAATACATCGTTCCTTGGGTGCTGGGTGGAATAAACTGTTCACCAGTTCGAATAGTGTCCAATATAGATTTTACATATTCATAGGACTTCGTACTTATGTTAGTTATTTCGTCCTCATTAAAACTTTGTCTTGAAAAGGGAGGTGGTTTTAATGGAAAAGGTTGAGTTTCCCAAGCCTCTTCGCCAATTAAATCGGATTTCATTACTTTTCTTTCTTCAACTGGAAACAGTGGTTCACCAGTATCTCGATCAAGCAAAAATACATAACCAGATTTTGTTATCTGCGCTACAGCATCAATTATCTTATTATTATGTTTCACTGAAATAAGATTAGGCGGAGCTGGTAAATCTCGATCCCAAATATCATGATGTACTGTTTGATAATGCCACATACGCTTGCCCGAAGAGGCATCAATTGCAATAATAGAATTTGCAAATAGGTTTTCCCCTAATCGATTGCCTCCCCAAAAATCAAAAGATGCAGATCCGGTAGGAACATACACTACACCTCTTTTTTTATCTAAACTAATACCAGCCCAAGCGTTTGCTCCACCAATTTGATTATAAGCGTCTTTTGGCCAAGTTGAATATCCATACTCGCCTGGGTTAGGGATCGTATGGAAGACCCATGCAATTTTTCCAGTAAGAATATCAAAAGCGCGTACATATCCAGGTGCAGCATCCGCATTTTCTGACACCCGAGTACCAATAATAAATAGGTCATTATAAACCACACCCGGTGAAGTTGCTACAACAAAAAGATCGGCTGCACGCACGCCCAATCCAGCTTTCAGCGATGTGACGCCAGCAGCTCCGAAGCTAGTTATAGGATCACCGGTGGTTGCATTAATAGCAAATAGCAAGGAGCCTGCCGTATAAAGAATTCGTTTATCATTTTTAGATTCCCAATAAGAAACGCCTCTGTTAACATGTGGGGAAAAATCCAAATCGGGGTCAAACTCCCATACTAATTTTCCTGTTGCAGCATTAATCGCAATTAATTTCAAATTTGGGGTGGTTGCATATAGGATGCCATCAATTATAATTGGGTTACATTGAATTTGCGAGTTGTTACGAAGGCTATCCCCCGTCTGATAAACCCACAACGGCTTCATTAGACTGACATTTTGTTTGTTAATTTGAGCTAAAGAAGAATATTGATTTCTTCCATGGTCTCCTTGATAAGTTTCCCATGTTGCAAAGTCAACCGAACTATTCGTGCACCTTAATACTATAATACAAATACTGATTATTATAATATGTTTTTTTATTGTCATTAAGTCAGTTTCTTATAAAATATTCAATTTCACCAGAATTTTCTTTTATTAGTATTTCCTTATTGATTTCAATGTCATAAAAAATTTCCTTATTACCGCTGGGCCAGCAAACAAATAGAGAGTCAATTTTTTGATGTTCACCAAGACCAAATGTTGCTGTCATTTCCGACTGAGAAAGATAGCTGGACCCTGTGCGAATTAAACGTTCCATTTTATATCCTCCAATATATAAAAGCACTTTTGAGCCAATACCATCCTTGTTGCTGTCTATACCCATAAGGTTAACTCTCAGATAGTTTTTTTCCTCTGTATCGTTCCTCCAAAGATGAGCAGGGCCATTATTTTCTGTAAGCAGCAAATCAAGGTCGCCATCTTTATCGTAATCCCCAACAGCAACACCTCTAACAACCATTTCATTGTTTAAGACACCAGAAACTTTCTCATTCGCGATTGCAAAAAGACCATTGCCATTATTTATAAATAGCTGAGACACCTGCTTGTAGGAAATCCCATCTTGATTTTTAGTCCGCTCTGGATATACATGTCCATTACCAATAAATAAATCTAGATCGCTATCCATATCTACATCAAAAAGCATAAGCCCAAATGTTAAAGAAAGGAAGCTTGGTCTTCCTATTTTTGATATAGCAGAACGATCATTAAACCAACCTTTGCCAGAGTAACTATAAACGCCAACCATTTCATTAGAAAAGTTCCCAATAAATATTGTAGTGTTTCCGCTACTATCCACAACTCCTGCATCAATACCCATCCCAGCACGAGCTTCACCATTTTCACCGTATGCCATCCCAAGCTCTGTTCCTATTTCATCAAACACACCATCCCCATTATTTTTATATAACAAATCACGTTCCCCATCATTAGCAATAGCCAGATCTAACCATCCATCATCATTATAATCCATCAAAACTGCCCCTAAGGATTTTCCAGGAGCAGGTAAAAACCCCGCTTTTTTTGTATAATCACTAAAAGTACCATCGCGATTATTATGATAAAATTTACTTGGAAGACCAGGATACATTTCTGGAGGGCAGTACACTTTTGTTTTGCTATCCAACGAACACCAAAGATCGCTTAAAGGCGACCATATAGCATAATTGCCAACATACAAATCAAGCCACCCATCGTTATCAGCATCGAAAAAAACAGCAGAACTACTCCAATCAAGTGTATTTCCTAAACCAGCATTTTTTGAAACATTTACAAAGGAACCTTCATTATTATTTAATAAAATATTCCTATCTAACGTAGTAAGGAAAATATCTTGATCGCCATCGTTGTCATAATCTGCAGCAGCAACTCCTAACCCATATGTATTAATTTGTCCAAGGCCCGCTTCAGCTGTTACATTTGAAAACGTTCCATTTGCATTATTTTTATATAACCATAATGTCTGTATATCTCGTTTAGTGTAATCTTTCCAAGCCCCACCACCTATTAACAGAATATCTAACCATCCATCATTGTTATAGTCAATAAACCCACCACCAGCACCCATTTGTTCAGGAAACCACATTTTTCCAAAGGAACCATTATCATGAATAAAGTTGTCCAACCCAGCACCTTTGGTGACATCAGAAAACTCTATATTTGCAATTTCAGGTTTATTTTTCGATAAAACATTTTTTTCTGTGGAATCTCTATTGTTGCAAGAGATAAATAACAGTAGTATATAAAAACATCTACTCATTTGTATAACTTTCTTCAACAGCATTTCGATGTTTAATTAAGTATTATTATAATAATCACAAAGCAAAATATTAATTTCATTACTAGAATATTCATAAAATAGAAAATGTCCCAAAAACACTTTTTTTACTATAGCAGAAAAAAATGCGCATAAAGTTAGTTTTGATTTCTTTTATTGTAAACGTTCTCTTATCGCAAACTGGTAGCATTAGGGGTGTTATAAAGTCTGCTAATAACCAAACTGAATTACAAGGATCCAATGTTTTGCTCCTATCAACTAATGTTGGTTCTGTATCAGATAGTAATGGTATTTATATAATACCCAATATAAGGCCAGGAATATATAGTGTAAGAGTGGACTACATTGGATATAAAAAAACAACCATAAAAAATATTAACGTTTATTCAGGACAAACTGCTGTAATCAATTTCATGCTCGAAGAAGAGGTTCTTGAAACGGATGAAATCACAATTTATGCTGAACGCGAAACGATAAACCCTGAAATATCAACGAACTCAATTAATTTGGATGCCAGCAATATAGAAAACATTCCAATTTCTTCTATTGAAGAATTAATTAGCTTACAAGCGGGGATAGAGCCCAATATGACAATACGCGGTGGCAATATAAACTCTACATCATTTGTTCTAGATGGAATAAATATTAGAGATGGTAGAACAAATGGTCCAATAACGGGGTTAAGCTTAACCTCTGTAGAGCAAATACAAATCCAAACAAGTGGATTTGATGCTTCATTTGGCAATGTTCGTTCGGGGTTGGTTCAATTAATAACAAAAGACCCGCCTAAAGATCGTATTACTGGAGATGTTTTATTGAGGAAAAATTCTTACCAAGCATTGAATTTTCCTGGTAAATGGAATACAATATATAATAAAGGCAATGATGTTGATCTAACTATAGGTGGCCCAATAAATCAAAGTCTTGGCAATCAGCGCTTTCTTTTTTCTTATCGAGACAAAGAGACTCCGTATCTTGAAAAATCAGGGAATGAATTAAGAAAAGATGAATCGTTCCAGTTAAAATTTATTTCCAATATCAGAACAGACTTGAAACTTACATTAAATAGTTTTTTTATCTCTCAAAAAGGGATTTCGGACTCAATAAGCGCGGTAATGCCAGCAGGAGTACCATCATATACATGGGGAAATGAAAATGATTTTTTTAAAACAGAGGGATTGTTTAAAAGCCCTATCTCTGGTACAGCAGAAATAAACCATAGGATGGTTTCTGGTAAATTATCACGCACATTAAACCCCTCTTTGTTTTATGAGTTGAACTTAGACTATGTACGTTCAAACTATTTATTATACCCAGAACTAAATAGCCCCATAAAAGATCGTGACACATCTTACGTAACTGTTTATTCAGGAAAACTTGATATTACAAAGCAATACACACCCTCAGCCCAATTCAAAGCAGGAATTGAATATATATATCACAATTATAATATATCATCAGAATATAATGATGCAGTAGAAACAAGAGTAATGGCGGTTGGATCCATTTCAAATTTGATATTTGGTGATAATATAGATTATGAATCTCCTTATAGATTGCGTGAATTATGGACAGCGTCCCCACAACAAGGAGCAGCCTATATACAAGGGAAACTTTCTTATAGTCAAATGATTATGAACTTAGGCGTAAGAGTAGATTGTTTCTCGGCAGGTGGAGAGAAAACGATTTTTACAGAGTTTGATCAGTTTTTTACTCAACAAAGCAGCGAGGACAGAGAAGATGAGGCGGTAAAAGTGAAAGCAAAAAAACAAGTTGAAGTGAGTCCCCGCATTGGGATTTCATTTCCAATAACAGAACAAACCAAATTTTATTTTAACTACGGTCATTTCCACCAAGCGCCCCAAGCACAATTCTTATACAGAGTGCAAGAGAAATCATTTACAATAAACCGTAGTTCTATATCTAGCATCGGAAATCCTGACTTGCCAATGCAAAGAACGATCGCCTATGAAGTTGGATATGAACATATGTTTACACCAAATTATCTATTTCAACTTTCAAGCTATTCTAGAAGCGTTGATAATCAAATCAGTTTTAAATCATTTATTAGCAATGATATGATTTACACCTTGGCTATACCAAACAATTATAATGATATCCGGGGGCTTGAATTGACACTAACAAAAACGAAAGGAAGGTTTTTCAAAGGTTTTTTCAATTATACTTATATGGATTTTAGCTCAGGTAATTTTGGAATTACTGGAATCATTCAAAATCCTTTAGATGCCAATGAGTATAATAACATTACACAAGACCACTACCAGGTTACACCCGTTACCCAGCCATATGCTAGAGCCAATCTAGAGCTGCATACCCCCAAAACCCCTCAATTTAGTTTTATATCTGATTGGTATTTAGATTTATTAGCTCAATGGAGGGCTGGAAAAGTGTTTACCTGGAGTGGTCCGATCATTGATCAGGTTGATGATAAAATTGGTGTTCAATACACTCCTCATCCAACAATAAAAAATAATATGAGAACTAAAGATTTTTATACTCTAGATTTACGATTAAGTAAAAAATTTGACACTTCTTTTGGATCAATAAAATTATTTTTAGATATATCAAATCCACTAAATTTAAAATTTATGTATTTCGAGCATCCTTTTGTTGTTTCTGGGGAAAACCCTGTTAGCGATTATAATGATTATATGGCCTCATTGCACTTGCCAAATAGCGCCTTTAATGATCTTAAATCCTATGAGTTGCCTTATATGTTTATTGCGGGAGATGATAGACCTGGAGATTATCCTAAAGATAATGTTAAATATGTGCCTATTAATATTGTGCGCGGGAGTTATTTATTGCCACCTTCATCTATAATGGACACAAGAGACGTTAACGAACTGTACTACATATACAATAATTCTTCATACATGCAATTTGTAGATGGTGAATGGCAAATTGCTGACCCTGAATTTGTACAAAAAGTTTTAGTAAATAAAGCATATATAAATATGCCAGATAATACCCAGTCTATTTTTTTAAACCCATTTGGTTTAAAAATAGGGGTTAGAGTTTCTTTTTAGTTAATAGTTTTTAATATTTATTGATTGTTTATCAATAATCTCAAAACGGTTGCGAAAATTTAAAAATAATTTTTCCTTGACTCTTTGCAAAAATATTTGCGACATTTACTTTATAGATGGGAGTTAGCCAAGCCAAAACCCTCGACAGAATACTCCTAAGAGAACAAAGAATTAATTAATTGATAACTAATATTAAACGATTTTACATGGAGGACAACAAAATGATGGATCGTAATTATTACTTAAAAAATACATTGTTTGCTTTCGTTTGCACTGTTTTTCTAGCCAGCAATTTAATTGCTCAAACTTCAGGGAAAGTTAGAGGAACGGTAACAGATGAGGCCACCGGCGAAGCTTTGATAGGTGCCAACGTTCTTATTGATGGAACGGGATTAGGTGCCGCAACAGATGAAAACGGTGAGTATTTCATTTTGAATGTTTCCCCTGGCGCATATACAATGCGTGCGGAAATCATTGGTTATCAAACAGCCGTAGAGTTGGATGTTCGTGTATTTATTGATTTAACCACGACTGTAAATTTTGTTACGGGCGTAGAAGCTGTATCTGGAGAAGCTGTAGAGGTTCTTGCTGAAAGACCGTTGGTACAACCAGATGTTGCTGGTACAGTTATTAATGTAAGTGGCGGAGATATTGAAAATATACCTGTCAGATCTGTTGGTGATTTTATTAGTCAACAAGCAGGAGTTGAGCCCGGAATGGTTATCAGAGGCTCAGGTATTAATGAAACAGCATTTGTTGTTGATGGGATCAGCACTCGCGGTGGAAGAGATGGAACCCCTCAAACGGCTATAGCATTAACCTCTGTTGATCAACTACAGGTTCAAACAGGGGGCTTAGGTTCAGGTGTGGGAAACGCCAGGGGTGGTGCAATAAATATTGTAACCAAAGATCCTCGCGATCGCATGGTATTAGATGTTATTATTAATAATACCCCTGCAAGCTCTATGTCTTTTGGTAAAAGCGTTAAAGATGAAGATGCATATTGGTGGAAACCTTATAAAGATAATAGCATGAACTCTGCAGGAACAGATGGCGGCGCGTGGGACACATATTATCAGGCCCAATATCCTGCCTTTACTGGTTGGGATGCGCATATGGCTGGTACAGCTGGTAGTGATACATTATTAACTAAATCCGAATGGTTGGATGTTTTTGATTGGCATCATCGTAAAAACACAGATGTAACAGATGCTTTCCAATCTATCGATATGACTTTTGGAATGCCCTTAGGTAGCACGGGCATGAGGTTTCTTGTTTCATATTTGAGCAATCAGGAACCATATTTTTATCCACAGGCGCGTACATCATATAATGAAAGCACTGTGCATGCAAAACTGATGTATGATCTTAACGCTTCAATGAAGTTAATGGCGTTTGTAAAAACATCAGAGCAAACGGGCATGGCGCATGAAGCGTGGGATATGCTTCGCGTACCATATCCACAACGCGGCGGAACTCCTCTGTACCCTTGGGGTGGAGGATCAGCTAATTCAACTTTAGTGTTTAATAGCAACCAGGGTATATCTCCTACAGAAACATTAATCAACCAAAATGGTGATCACGTTGGAAAAAGCGTAATCTTTTCGTGGGATCGTTACGCAGTCACAGATTATAATACACAAATTATGGGAGCAACATTTACGAATACTGTAAATGCGAAAACATTCTATAATGTAGGTTTTTCAATGAATTCAGAAAC
>CAYTYA010000046.1:0-12761 GCA_964442015.1 uncultured bacterium | reverse complement strand
TGGAAAAAGCAACATCTATTGCAATCTTAAATGCAAACTATATGGCAAAATTACTAGAAGATCATTTTCCGATTTTATATAGAGGGGAAAAAGGATTCAATGCACATGAGTTTATTATTGATTTACGTCCAATAAGAAAAGAATCAGGGATTACAGATGAGGATATTGCAAAGCGATTGATGGATTACGGTTTCCATGCGCCCACAATGTCATGGCCTGTTCCTGGAACTTTAATGATAGAACCAACAGAAAGTGAATCAAAGAATGAACTTGATAAATTTTGTTCCGCGATGATTTCTATAAAAAAAGAAATAAATGATGTGATAAGTGGAAAATCAGATTCAAAAAATAATATGCTTAAAAATTCTCCACATACAGTACAAAGTATTACAAAAGAAAACTGGGATCATCCTTATTCTAGAGAAGCCGCAGTGTTCCCAGCGCAATGGTTAAAAGAATTTAAATATTGGCCTCCAGTTGGTAGAATTGAAAATGCAGCAGGAGATCGAAATCTTGTGTGTACTTGCCCTGATATATCAGAGTATGAACAAAAAGATTAAATAATCTAGGTTATTTCTCCTTGCATATAACTTCCTTTATTATCATTTAATAATACAGAAATGATAGTATTTTGACAGGATAAGTGTTTATCAATATTTACCTTAATATAATTATCAGTAAATCCTTGAATTTTTCCATTAATTGATTGTTCAACTAATACAGGACGAATCGTATTGATATATTGATTATAAAACTCTGTCTGTTTTTTATTAGATAAAATATGTAGAGCTTTACTCCGATAATCTTTGTGTTCTTTCGTTACTTGATTGTTTAATGATGCAGCTAAAGTATTCTTTCTCTGTGAATAAGAAAAAACATGTAAATAGGAAATATCTATATTTTCTATAAATGCCTTTGTTTGTTCAAAATGTTCTTCTCCCTCTCCGGGGTAGCCGACGATCACATCCACGCCTATACAGCAATCAGGAATTAATTCTTTAATATATTCCACTCTAGACTTATATAAATCCGTATTATATCTTCTTTTCATACTTTTCAAAATTGAATCTGATCCAGATTGAAGTGGTATATGAAAATGAGGAACAAATTTGTTTGAGTTGGCACAAAATGATATTATTTCATCGCTAAGTAGATTCGGTTCAATAGAGGAAATACGGAACCTCTCAATGCCTTTTAAATTATCTAACGTCATAATAAGCTGCAAAAAGCTCTCATCTTTTTCAGAACCAAAATCTCCTATATTAATCCCGGTTAGCACTATTTCCTTGGCACCTGAATCAGCAATATTCTGTGCAATTTTTACTGTATTTTCTATTGTGTCACTTCTACTTCTTCCTCTAGCTAGTGGAATAGTACAAAAAGAACAATTATAATTACACCCATCTTGAATTTTAAGATATGATCTCGTTCTCTCACCATTCGTAAATGACGGTTGAAAAGAGCTAATATTTTTTATGGTAGAAGTGATAATTTTTGATTCATTGGTACCATTCAACGAATTTAGATGAGAGAGTAAGTTGAATTTTTCTGAAGCTCCAAGGACTAAATCTACACCAGGGATTTTTGATATCTGTTCTGGCTGTAACTGTGCATAACATCCTATAACTGCAATTTTTGCAAAAGGGTTAAGCCTTCGTGCTTTGCGGATTAATTTTCGTGCTTCCTTATCAGCGTTTTCAGTGACAGAGCATGTATTTAGCACATAAATATCAGCCTCATCTTTATAGCTAACTTTTTCATAACCATAGCGTTGCATTTCGCTACTTATTGTAGAGGTTTCTGAAAAATTAGTTTTACAACCCATGGTATGGAAGGCGATCCTTGTTGTTGGAGTACTCATATCTTATATCCTTATTAGAAAATAATTTTAGAAATCAATATTTCCAAATCATGCTTATTAAGAATGATAAGATTGTAAAGACTTAACAGTTTTCCTTTTTTGGGATCGAATCGCCCGGACTGCAGCATTTGCTCCAGATAAAGTTGTAATTGCCATAATACCTTTTTGAATACATGCTCGCCCTATTGCTTCCTCATCGTAACGAGACTTAGACCCTAAAGGAGTATTAATCACCATCTGAATTTCATTATTCATAATATGATCAAGAATATTAGGTCTTCCCTCTCCTACTTTAAACACCGTTTTTGAAGGTATTCCGTTTCTATTCAGTTCAAGTGACGTTCCATCTGTAGCAACGATTTTATATCCCAATTCTTGTAGATCACGAGCTATTGGTATTGCGTTCAATTTGTCTGGATCATTTACAGAAAAAAAGACCGTCCCTTTATAAAAAATTTTATTTCCAGAACTTATTATAGCTCTTTTAAATGATTCCCCAAATGTTTTCGATATTCCCATGACTTCACCCGTTGATTTCATTTCAGGGCTCAAAAAGATAGATTCTTCAGGAAATTTATTAAATGGTAATACAGCTTCTTTAACAGAAACATGATTTATCATATCCCAACTAGGTAAATTAAAATCCTTTAGTTTTTTTCCAGTTGATATTTGCGCTGCAATTCTTGCTAATGGCACATTGGTAGTTTTACTTACAAAAGGGATCGTTCTACTTGCTCTAGGGTTCACCTCAAGCACGTAAATCTTTCCTTCTTTATAGGCAAACTGTATATTAATTAATCCCAAAACATTTAGCTCCATAGCTAGATCGTTCGTAATTCGAACAATTTCATCCAACGCATCTGCTTTAATACGATAAGGGGGAAGAACACACGCAGAGTCCCCTGAATGTATTCCTGCTTCTTCAATATGTTGCATTACTCCGCCAATATGTACTTCATCACCATCGCACAGGGCGTCAACATCAAATTCAAATGCGTCTTCCAAAAATTGATCAATTAAAATTGGGTGTCCTTCTGTAACATCTGCTGATCTTGCTATATAATCGATTAATTGATCTTTTGAGTAAACAATTTCCATAGCCCTACCACCCAGTACATAGCTTGGTCTAGCTAGTACAGGATAACCAATTTTTTCTGCCACACTAATAACCTCATCTAATGTCCTCCCAGTTCCAAACTGTGGACATGTAACTCTTAACTTATTTAATATTTGTCCAAATTTTTCACGATCCTCAGCCAGGTCAATACTTTTAGGAGATGTACCTATAATTGGCACACCAGCTTCTTCCAGTGAATTAGCAATTTTTAGAGGGGTTTGACCTCCAAATTGAACAAGTACTCCATCAGGTTTTTCAAATTCAACTATATTTAATACGTCTTCGAATGTTACTGGTTCAAAATATAATCGGTCTACTAAGTCAAAATCAGTACTTACGGTCTCAGGGTTACAATTGACCATGATCGTCTTATACTCTAAATCTTGCAAACCAAACACTGCCTGTACACAACAATAATCAAATTCTATTCCTTGGCCGATACGATTTGGTCCTCCTCCTAAAATCATTATTTTTTTACCATTTATGGGTTCAATTTCATTTTCATTATCATATGTTGAATAACAATATGGGGTTTTTGCTTCAAACTCTGCAGCGCAGGTATCCACAACTTTATAAACAGGGGCGATGCCCTTTTTAATTCTTTCAGCTCTTATAATATCAGAAGATTTATTTTTTAATCGCCCAATCTGTTCATCTGAAAATCCAAATTCTTTTAATTGTAATAGATCAGATGATTTATTAAGAGTTACAATTTCTTGTATCTGAAAAAGAAACCAAGGATCAATACCTGTAATATCATGTATTTCTTCAATAGTCTGTCCTTGAATAAATGCTTCTCGTATCTTTAATAATCTAAATGCAGTAGCAAACCGAAGTGTTGTCATATCTAATGATCGGGCTCGTTCAACGTCTGGATCACCCTCAGCAAGAGGCTTTGGCTCTAATCCATCCAGACCAACCTCTAAAGAACGAAATGCTTTTTGCAGGCTTTCTTTAAAAGTCCTTCCTATGGACATAACTTCTCCTACGCTTTGCATTTGAACTCCTAAATGACCTGAAGCAGTAGGAAATTTTTCAAAATCGAATCTAGGTATTTTTGTTACAATATAATCTATGGTTGGTTCAAAAGCTGCTAGTGTTTTTCCTGTAATATCATTAGGCAATTCATCAAGCGTATAACCTATAGCAAGCTTTGCTGCAATTTTTGCAATAGGAAATCCTGTTGCTTTACTAGCAAGAGCGGATGAACGGCTAACCCGTGGATTCATTTCTATAATTACAGTTCTACCATCATCAGGGTTAACAGCAAATTGAACATTAGAACCTCCTGTCTCAACACCGATAGTCCGTAAACATAAAATTGCATCATTCCTCATTTGTTGATATTCTTTATCAGATAAAGTCATGGAAGGAGCAACTGTTATTGAATCACCAGTATGTACTCCCATAGGGTCAATGTTTTCAATGGAGCATATAATAATAGCATTATCAGCTTTATCGCGAATTACTTCTAATTCAAACTCCTTCCACCCTAATAAAGATTCTTCCACCAATACTTCATTTATGGGGCTAGCTCTTAAGCCATTTTCAATGAGTGGTTGATATTCATCATAATTATATGCTACTGATCCACCTGTTCCACCCAGCGTAAATGATGGTCGAATAATGACAGGAAAATGTAAATCATTAATTAATCCTTTCGCTTCTTCCCAAGAATGAACGAATCCACCCTGCGCTGTCTCAATACCAACATCATCCATTGCTTTTTTAAATTGCTCTCTATCTTCCGCTTTATCAATGGCATCTGCTTGGGCACCAATTAATTGAACATTGAATTTATCTAACAATCCTTCTTTAAATAATTCCATAGAAAGGTTTAGCCCCGTCTGTCCACCAACTGTCGGTAATATAGCATCTGGTTTTTCTTTTTTGATAATTTCCGTTACATAATCAACAGTAATTGGCTCAATATATGTTGCATCAGCTAAATCAGGGTCTGTCATAATCGTAGCTGGATTAGAATTAACTAAAATAACACGGTATCCTTCATCCTTTAAAGCTCTGGTTGCTTGTGTACCAGAATAATCAAACTCACAAGCTTGGCCTATGACTATGGGGCCTGCGCCAATAATTAATATAGATTTTATATCAGTTCTTTTTGGCATCTTTCATCATATTTGTAAAATCATTAAATAAGTATCTACTATCATGAGGGCCAGGGCTCGATTCTGGGTGATATTGTACAGAAAACGCGTGCATATCGTTGCATCGTAATCCTTCTGAAGTATTATCATTTAAATTGATATGAGTTGCTATTACATTTGAGGGAAGAGATTCCAAGTCAACAGCAAACCCATGATTCTGGCTAGTAATTTCCACCTCCCCTGTTTGTAAGTTTTTAACAGGGTGATTAATCCCTCTATGTCCAAATTTTAATTTGAATGTCTTTGCCCCTAAAGCGAGGGCTAAAATCTGATGACCTAAACAAATACCAAATATTGGTTTTTTCCCTAAAAGATTTTTTACCATTGATACTCCATACGTAACAGCAGATGGATCACCTGGCCCATTACTTAAAAAAATACCATCAGGATTGAAATCAATAATTTCTTTGGCAGTGGTTTCTGCTGGAAAAACAGTCACATCACAAGAATTTTCTTCTAACAAACGTAGAATATTGTGCTTGATGCCATAATCAATGGCGGCCACCTTATAATTCATTTTATTATTTTTCTTCGTCCAGCGAAATTTATGTTTTGTTGACACTACTTTTGCTAAATCAAGACCATTCATCGATGGTGATGTAGATAGTTTACGTTTTAAACTGTCTATATTAACGGAGGTTGAAGATATTATACCATTCATGGCTCCTTGATTTCGAATATGTCGTGTTAATGCGCGAGTGTCAATTGATTTAATACCAACAATTTTCTCTTTATTCAAATAATTACCAATTGATTGAACTGAGCGCCAATTGGATGGAATTAATGTTTCTTCCTTAATAGCAAAACCAGCAACCTGAATATTTTCTGATTCAATATCTTCTGTATTAATTCCATAGTTTCCAATATGCGGTGAAGTCATCGTTACTATTTGTTTACAATACGATGGGTCTGTTAAAATTTCTTGATATCCAGACATGCCTGTATTAAAACAAACTTCTCCAATTGTTTGACCTATATAGCCAAAGGATTCTCCAGTAAATACACGCCCATCTTCCAGTAATAAAACCGCAGGTTTATTAGCGCTCAAAATTCCCCCATAAAATAATGAAAAATGAAATTCTAATTAGTGCACTGTTATATAAAAATTGGCCATCCTTTCGGAAAAGGATGGCCAATCGATTGAATTCCATACTGGAAATTCATAAAAAACTACCAAAGATAAAACACTATAAAATTTATTTTATACAGGTTGGATTCGATACTGATATAATTCATCATATATCTGAATACACTTATCTAATATATCTTTGTATGTATCATCAATAATTGATTCTTTTTCTTCATATAAAGAAAATGTTGTCGATTCCCATAATTTATCATACCAGTACTTTCCCCAAATTCCATCTTGGGGATGTGGTCCTTTATCCCAAGAAAGCATTGTCTCTTCAAAAACAATATCAAATAAAGAACAAAGTTGTCTCAGCATACCTTCTGGATTAAGAAGAATATCCTTTGCGTCCACTACAGGGATTTGATTATCATGATGTTGGAATAATTTTAACAGCTGAGGATAGCCTAATTCATCCATATTCATTAAATCATTTTTATTTACATAACTAGCTATTACATGATTAGGATCACGAATCAATAAGCAATTCATGAAATTATCTGTCCATTTTAAATTATCATTTGGATCTAAATGGTGCGCCATATGCTTTTGATACCAAACATATTTATTATCAGGTATATGATTAATTATACTATTAATTATATGGTCATAATCAGTTGTGTTCGATTGCAATATTTCTTCATACCCAGGATGTGTGAACCCCGATCTCTTTAAATAATATGCATAGAATGGTTCATCCGTTACATACGTATCGGAACGTGAGCTGAACGACCGCATCATTGTAGTTGATATATTTCTTGGTCCCGACCACATTGCTATCCGAATAGATTTCATGATCGATTATTTTTTTGGATACAGATTATTTACTTCGACTTTATATAAACGTTGAAGTCTATCCGTAATAGCGCCTTTTTTTCCATTGGATAACATGTGTTGATCAATTTTTGTTACAGGTAGAACACCTGCAAAAGTCCCAGTGACAAATGCTTCATCCGCTGAATGGACATCATCAATAATAAAATTCTTTTCATACACTTCTATATCATTTGATTTACAAAGAGTAATGATTGCTCCTCTAGTGACTCCATTTAAACAATATTCGCCAGTAGAAGTCCATACTTCAGATTTTCTTACGATAAAAAAGTTGGTAGAGTTACATGTAGATACATACCCATTCATATCAAACATTAATCCTTCGTCTGCCCCCAAACGGTCTGCTTCAATGCATGCTTGTATACAATTAAATTTACTAAGGGAATTTATTTTAGGATCTTGCGTTATTTCAGAAGAGCGAATGGTATTTACTGAAACTAATTCCAAGCCCTTATCTTTTGAGTCTTCCGTCACAATTTTATATTCTGGAATTATTACAATAGTTGGCCCACCTATATTTACCCTTGGGTGCTGATATGGTGTACTTTTCATTCCTCTGGATACAATCAAACGTAAATGAATATTCGAATACATGTTATTAGCTTCTATCGTCTGAATAATCTTACTTGTTAAATCATCTGAAGACATGCCAATATCCATCCCTATTGAATTAGATCCAGCATATAATCTGTCCAAATGCTCCTTAAGAAAAACTAATTGACCATTATGCAGGCGTATCCCTTCCCATACTCCATCTCCTAATAAAAATCCGCTATCAAAAACAGATATTTTTGCTTCGGATCGTGGGATGATCTTCCCATTTATATATATAAGAATATTATCGTTTCGGGGGTCTTGAATATATTCGTGTGTACCGCTAGGCATACTTTAAATTAAAATTATTATTTTGAGGTAAGTGTCCAGACTCCATCCCAATCATCCCCGGGAGGATTTTCTTTCCAATGGTCACATCGAGGTATATATACTCTGCTTGGGTTTGTTTTTCTCCCAGCAAACATATCTTCTAATTCATCCGCAGCTTCAAATGCTTCCTTGGCCTTATCCCATTCTTGATTACGGTATAGTGCTAGCGCTTCGTGGTAGGCCTTAAGAAAAGTTTTTTCTTTATCTGTTTCTTCTCCAGCAATCGCTACTAATTCATACACTTGAGCCGGTTCAGTTTTTCCCATTACTCGTACAAAATCTAAATCTCTCCATACAAATTTATCTTTGCAGGCAATGTAACTCTCATTAGCAACTTGAATATAAATTCCATATTGCTTTGCAGATGATTCAAGTCTTGCCGCTAGATTTACAGTGTCTCCCATCATTGTATAATTCATCCTCATAGTTGATCCCATATTCCCTGTAACCATTTGACCTGTATTTATTCCAATTCGATTTTGCATATTATGAACAATTTCAGGCCAGCGGTCACCTTCACCCCGCCACCTATCTCTCATTTCACTAAGTCCTTTTTGCATTAATACGGCAGTTCGACATGCATAATATTCATGATCCTTAACCGGGGCAGGTGCTCCATAAAAAGCTACGATTGCGTCCCCTATATATTTATCTAATGTTCCTTTATTTTCTAATAAGATATCTGTCATTTCTGTTAGATAATCATTCAATAGTTCAACAAGATCTGTAGCAGAAAGCTTTTCAGAAAAGGCTGAGAAACTTTGAATATCTGTAAAAAATGCGGTATGGTACCCTTCTTCTCCACCTAGCTGTGGCTCTTCCTTTGCATCAAACATTTGATCAATTAATGCAGGTGATATGTATGTGCTGAATGTATCTTTCAAAAACCGTTTATCTTTCTCCGCGCCAAAAAAGTTATATAAGAACACTCCTCCATATGTTCCAAAAATGGATAACATAGGTCGAACTGTTTCCCACATAATGAGATGATTGAAGAATTGAAAAAGAGTAAATGCCCACCAGGCAATCATGCCTACAATTGGTACTGGAACAGTATATAAAGTTTTTTTAGGAAGACTAATAATAAGTCCGGTTAGAATAGTAAGGATTAAAATAGTATTAAAATTCTTGGATTGGCTTGTCTTTTTGACAAACTGATTTTGCAAAATACTATTCATCACATTTGCATGAATTTCCACACCTGCAAATGTTTCCTGAACCGGTGTATTACGTAAATCCATTAATCCAGGCAAAGATGCTCCAACCATCGCGACCTTTCCCTCCCAATATGTTGGATCTAGCATTTCGGGATCCATACAGTACATATAGGGTAAATAATAATACGTTTTAAATCGTCCATAATAATTAACGAACATTCGGCCTTGTTCATCAATGGGTATTTCTCTCACTACCATTCCCGTAGTATCACTAAGACGTAGAACCATATTGTCAAAATCATAATCAAATCCATCTCCCGGAACTCCCAAAATATCCATTGCTGCTGCCATCACTAAAGTAGGATATACATGGTTTGGTCCATCAAAGTGTATCGCTGTTGGCGCTCTACGTATAATACCATCTTGGTCCTGTGGAAAGTTTGCGCTTCCCGCACGTTTTGCGACACTAATTAGATCCATATGGGTATTGGTTAATCTATCCGCCTGAGGAAGTCTTTTGGCCTGGTCCATAGGGATGGTAAGCAAATGATCAGCTCTATCATACCCCTCTGGCTCACTATCCATCTTATATTGAAAGTTTAAGGAGTCTTCTTGTTCAAAGACGAGTGCATGGTATACTTTATTGCTTTCATAGGTAGATTGAACAAATCGAAACGGGTCATTACTGACAAGAAATTGTTGTGTCGCTTGTGACAAATTTTCTTCTTGAGGAGTGTTCTCATTTGTAAGAGCATTGACAAGTTCATAATTATATGTATTCTCTGGATCAAAAATAATATCAAATAGCAGCGCCTTCGGGTTACCAGAGGAAACCACATCAATTAATTGGCCATGATACGCATGTGGCCAATCAAAATAATTTCCTAATCCTTCAATAGAGTTTTGTTCAATATCAATAATAACAACGGTATCTATGGAGGCTTCTTCTACCGTGCTTACTTTGAATTTCATACGACTATCATATGATAGATATTCATATTTATCCAAAAATTTACTTACTGCAGGAAACTTATCGACAACCGTTCCAACTATCATGGTCACGGCTAACCCAATGAGAACGCCAACCCCAAGGCGTTTTAATAAATCATTCATGTAGAATATTTATTCTTTGGAATCTTGTTCTTTATTCCATTTGACAAAATCAAGATCCTCATCTTTCCCTTGATCAAATTCAAACATATGATATTTTCCATCTTTCCGAACGTTAATCTGCATCCCCTCTGCTAGGGTAATCCATTCTTCAAGAGTTACTTCATACGGACCAGATACTTGAGTAGGTGCTTTTATTTCTGTAACCGGTCCCAGTGTAAATTTTGGTTGACCCGTTGGTCCTCCAGGTGCAAATGATTTTCTTCTTTCTTGACGTTCTTCAATTACATTTTTTGCAGCATTCACATCCACTTTTCCATTGTATACCAAAACCTCACTTTCATCCCCACCAGCTTTTGCTCTGTATTTGGTTCCCCGAATAGCTGCAACAGCGGTAGGAGTACGAACAGATACATTTTTCTTTTCACCAAACGCAGCTTTTGCAGAAACCCATATATTCCCTTTATTTAAACTGGCATTAAAATTTTTCTCCATTGGTTTTACACTGGCCTTATTCAGAACCAACTCTGAATTTTCTCCAATACGCATTTTTCCACCACCAATTAATGTAATCTCCGCTCTAGATTTTGCTAATGTTCGAATAATATCTCCCTCGCTTACAGGAAAATTTGGTTTTGCTTTCACCCAATCACCTGCTCCACCTGATTGAACTTCTACTTTACCAAGAGGTAATGAAATTTTTCCAAACTTTTTTGCTCCGGATTGATTCGCAAAAACAACTACCACTAATAGAGCAGTTATAAACGATAACATAAGTGTTGTTTGTTTTACCATTAGATCTACCTATAAATTATTTATTCACTGAAACTAATATAATAAAAAAGGGCAGTAAATCTGCCCTTTTTGATCATAAATAAATCTTATTTTACAAGAATCATCTTATGCGTATCGCTTATGAGTAATTCCCCTTTTGGCGATATAACACGTGCCATATAAAAATAGACACCACTTGCAACACGTTCGTTATCTTTGTTCAATCCTTTCCAGATAAAATTATGGTACCCTGCAGGTCGATATTCATTATTGACTAATACTGCAACCTCTTCCCCTAATAAGTTATATACCACAAGACTGACATTGGCTTCATCCTGCATAGTAAGAAGAATAGAGGTTTGCGGGTTAAAAGGATTTGGATAGTTCTGACTTAACGCATAGCGGTCTGGGAATAGTTCTATTCCAGCATTGTTCTTCTGTAAAAATTCTCTAGTACCTACAATAAATCGTACTTCATGTTTCTGTGATGGATCTGTGACTGCATATTTATATACATGTCTCCATCGTAAATCTTGGGCAATACCCAGAGTAACATCTATGGCAAATACATCTAGGTCTTCAGGGATCAAATCCAAATCTTCAAATGTTAGGTATACATTATGTTCATCATCTTGGGCTATGACTTCTAAATCCCAATATTCTCCTTCTTCTTTTGGCATACGAATATCTCGTGTATAGGTATCTCCATGTTCAGGCCAATCTCTGTTATTGATTCGTACTGAAACACCACCAGGAACTAATGGAGGCTCAAATGCATCCTGATTATCATATGTATCCATTGCGCCCTGTAATAGGCCAACTTCATTAAATTTATCTCTACCTAATCCATTGCGAGCAGCTATATTGATTAACCATTCATCTTCTTCAAGCATAATTTCTGAATCAGCAGCATTTCTTCCTAACAATCCCCCACTTCCAGATCCTGGATCGATAAATATTTTCGATGCGCTAGACGACTTATAAATATAACCGCCCCATGGCTCTATAGAGGAGGCATTTGTCCAGCTTCCACCATCATATGTATAAAAATTCTGATCTCCAGATAGAGATGTAGAATCCTCCGTAAGGACTGAGCTTAATGGAATGGAAAAATCAAATGGGTTGCCGATAAATGTCCAATCACCGCTAGTTAGATTAATTTGATATGGTTGGTTTGTTGTCACCGTGTATGTTTGTCCTGTATTGATACTAAAACCAGGATCTTTTATCAAAATAAAATAACTTTCTCCACTGTTTAAGGAAGACAGCTGTTCAAACTCTGTCCAACCACCGGAACCTGCATAGGCAAATGCTCTCCATTTGGTATTATCAAAAGCACCTTCTGGCATATCATCTACAATAAGATTTACAGGAGAAGAGCTTGTTGGATTTCCAGGGAAAGACCACAACTGATAACTGCTTACATCTGAACCATTAGGAACTCCAGTTGGCCAACGATCGGTACTTGCCAGTCCATTCGGTATGGTAACAGATATTGATGTAAAGTCAGCTACAGGTTTGTTGGTTATGTTGCCAGCAACATCTTCTGCATATAAATAGTATTCAATTCCTGATGATGTAGAATAGGAACTTGCAATTTGATACGAACTTAATGTAGACATATCAACAGGCGGTTGCCAATTTGCTTCCCCACCACGTCGATAATATAAATCTGCTTTATAAATTCCTG
>CAYTYA010000045.1:11636-13049 GCA_964442015.1 uncultured bacterium | reverse complement strand
GATTTGGACCTGCAATGGGACAAATTGGTATGGCCGTCAGACCCATACTTGAAACAATAGCTCCTAATCCAATTCGACCATCACTATCAGATCTTTCTGCAACAAAAAGATTACTAGATCATGTTAAATCACTATCATCAAAACAATTTGAATATTTAACAAAACTCATGACTATGAGTTCAGCAGATTTCTTAGATGAATGGTTTGAGTGCGAACCGTTAAAAGCAACAATGTCAGCAAGTGGAATAATTGGGACATTTATGGGTCCTCGCTCCCCAGGATCTGCTTATGTGATGCTTCATCATTATATGGGAGATATTGATGGTGCATATAGAGCATGGGGGTTTCAACGAGGCGGCACTGGCGGTGTTAGTATGGCAATCGCAAGATCTGCCGAACATTTTGGTGTAGAAATAATGACGGAATCATCTGTTCAAAAAGTTATTGTTAAAAATGGTTGTGCCACTGGTGTGGTCTTAGATAATGGCAATGAATATAATTCTAATATTGTAATATCTGGTCTAGATCCAAAACTTACTTTTCTAAAAATGCTAGATAAATCAGATCTTCCATCAGATTTTGTCACTGCAATTAAGAATTTTAGAATTCGAGGCTCTTCTGGTAAAGTGAATTTAGCTTTAGACGCACTACCTGACTTTACCTGCCTACCAGGTGATGGCAACCATTTACGTGGAGCAATTTCTATTAGTCCATCCTATGATCATTTAGAAAAAGCATATGATGATGCAAAGTATGGTAGTTTTTCAGAATCTCCATTTATGGATATCATTCTTCCATCTGTTTTAGATCCTGATATGGCTCCACCAGGGAAGCATGTTATGTCATGTTTTGTTCAATATGCTCCTTACGATATAAATGGCGGCTGGAATGATCAAAAAAGGGAAGCCTTTGGTGATGCGGTGATTAATACTATTTCAAGATATGCGCCAAATATCAAAGATATTATCTTACATCGTCAAGTACTCACACCTGCAGATCTAGAATCGACATTTGGTTTAACTGAAGGGAATATTTTTCATGGTGAGCTAACTCTTCAACAGTTATTCGCCTTACGACCCGCAGTAAAGTGGGCTGATTACACAACACCTATCAAGAATTATTTCCAATGTGGATCAGGAACGCATCCTGGTGGTGGGATTACAGGATCTCCAGGTGAAATGGCGGCAAAAAAGATATTAGGGACTTGGTAATGAGAACTTATGATGTAATTGTAATTGGTGCTGGTATAAATGGATTAACTACTGCATCTATTTTAGGAAAGAAAGGAAAAAGTGTGCTCCTTTTAGAATCCAGAAATAAAGTGGGAGGAATGGCCTCCTCAATGGAATTTGCCACTGGATTTAAATGCAATGTAATTCATGATACAATTAAATGGATAGATCCCCGCTTAAC
>CAYTYA010000045.1:10408-11536 GCA_964442015.1 uncultured bacterium | reverse complement strand
AGGTCTCGTGGATCTATTGCGTGTTGCCCCAATGATGATGCCTGAATTAGTTGATGAATGGTTTGAAAATAAATTACTCCGAAGCTCTATATCTACTGCTGGCATACACCATCTATCATTTGGACCTTATGCTGCGGGAACGGGGTATAATCTTTTACATCAACATGTTCATAGCAATGGATTGTTCCATAATATTAAATTTGTAAAAGGTGGAACAGAACGATTTGCTACAGTTTTGAAAGAAGCTGCTGAAAGATTTAATGTAGAAATTCAAACTTCTAAAAGAGTTGCAAAAATTAATACGGATCAAAATGTATGTAATGGTGTTACGCTTGGAAATGGGGAAAAAATTATGGCAAAACAAATTGTTTCTGGATTAGATCCTAAGAATACCTTTTTTAATCTAGTTGGTCCATCAAGCATAACCCCAGACTTTAGAACTCAGATAAATAATATTAGATATCGAGGAAGTACGGCGCGAATACATTTTGCGCTAAATAATCTTCCAGAAGTTAAAGGTGTAGATACAGAACAATTGAAAACGGTCTTCTCAATCAGCCCATCAATAGAATATTTAGAGCACGCTTCTGATGCTGTGAAATACGGTCAACTTCCTGATAATCCTTACATAGAGTTTGTGATACCATCATTATTAGAATCTGATTTTGCTCCGAACGGAGAACATGTTCTTTCAGCAACAATACAATATACACCATATCATTTAAGAAATGCTGAATGGTCCGATAGCATAAAAGATCAATTAAAAAATAACGTTGTGGATACATTAGAAAAAGTGATGCCAAATATTAAATCAATAATTAAACATTCTTATATTATATCTCCATTAGACTTAGAAAATGAATTTGGACTAACTGAGGGAAATTTAAATCATGGTGAAATGACATTAGATCAGTTTATGTGTATGCGCCCGACAATAAGTTCATCCCAATATAGAACTCCTATTAATAATTTATTTTTATGTGGTCCGGGAACTCATCCAGGTGGTGGAATACATGGTGCAAATGGATATAATGCAGCTATGGAGATATTAAAACATTGAAATTCCATAAGACAGCTGAGACACTAATAAAAGGTTCAAAAACTCTTCCACGAAAATTTTATACTCAA
>CAYTYA010000045.1:0-10308 GCA_964442015.1 uncultured bacterium | reverse complement strand
ATTTTAATAAAATTGATTATCCATTATTCCCTATTGAAATAAAAGAATGGAAAGGATTTCTTTTTATTAATCTTAGCGAAACCCCTACTAACTTTAAAAAAACCTTTAAACCAATTAATAATCTTTTAGATCCTTGGGAGCTGGAAAATCTTATCCTTGTAGAGAAAAAAAGATATACTGTTAATTGTAATTGGAAATTAATTATTCAAAATTATTGTGAGTGCTATCATTGTCCAATGATCCACCCCCAACTTGCAGAAATTCATAATTATTTAGGAGGGGAAAACAATTTATATTCAGGTCCCTTCCTTGGTGGATACATGAATTTCAACTCAGATAAAGAAAGCATAACTACTAGTGGAAAATATTGTTGCCCTCCTTTTAAAAGTGTACAAGGGAAAGATTTACATCGAGTATATTATTACTCATTATTCCCAAATATGTTATTAAGCCTTCATCCAGAATATGTTATGTATCATACAGTTTGGCCCGATGGTCCTGATAAATGTATAGTAAACTGTTCTTGGTTATTTTTAGAAGAAAGCGCTAAAAACCATAATAATTCTATATATGAATCGATAGACTTTTGGGATAAAACCAATAAACAAGATTGGAATATATGCGAATATTCTCAATTAGGAATAAATTCCAAAAAATATTCTCCAGCTCCTTATTCTGGACAAGAAAGCTTATTAGCTGCTTATGATGAATATTATATAAATCAAATGGATTAATGTTCTTATTGGGAGGAAATTTATTTACTCTTAAATTTTTAGTAATAATATAACTGGAGCAATAAATATAAGACCAATGAACGCCACCAAACGGTCAATATCATCATACTTTTTCTACGTACTTCTTTTACCTTTTGTTACAATAGTAACTGCGCAACAAGATAGTATTTCGATAATAGCTTCCGCAGATAGTATATCAAATATCCAAAAGCCAATTTTAATCAAAGAAATCGATAGCACAGATATAATAATTTCCAAACAAGTAATAAAGAACCAATCCCCCATATTTGTTGATACGATCCCTACTATCCTGATTAATGAAGATGAGATGATGATCATTGAATTATCTTCATTTAATTCGTTTATATCAGATCCAGATGACTCAATAAGCAATCTTCAGTGGAATTTTTTATCAGGAAATAATACTTCATTAAGTCTCGTTGGTAATCAATTAACAATTAATTCTCGAAATAATTGGTACGGTTTCGATACAATGAGAGTGATTATATCTGATTCATCTTTATCAGATAGTTCTATAATTCCAATATATATCAAAGCTCAAAACGATTCACCAGAATTTTTATCTAGATTAGATACAATCAATGTAAATGAGGATGAACAAATTATTATTGCTTTAAATACATTAGAATCAATTATCAACGATATAGATAATAAAATAGATGAATTGTCATGGGATGTAATAAAGAAACACCCATTTCAAACGCATGTAGAGAGTCAACAGATTATAATTGAAGTTGCAAAAAATTGGTTTGGACATGAAACAATACAAATAATTGCTTCTGATCATAGTGCATCAGATACACTTGATGTAAATGTATATATATACCCAATTAACGATCCTCCATCTTTCATAGATATAATCCCTTCAGCAACTATTAACGAAGATGAAATTCTACAAATCGCGTTTATTGATTGGATAGAATATGTTTCAGATGTTGATAACTCAGATCAATCCTTAATCTGGAATGCTAAAGAAAGTTCCAATATTAAATTAAATCTCTATGAGAATTCAATTACCTTAAAACCCCATCCCAATTGGTATGGGGTTGATACAATTATAATTGAAATATCTGATGAAGAGTATACTGATTCTATTGAATGGATAATCAATGTAAATGCAATCAATGATCCACCAATATTTATGAAAAATATTTTCAAATATCATATGAATGAAGATGAAGTTTTATCAATAAATAAAAGTAAACTGATTTCAAAGGTAAATGATCCAGATAATGATTCTGATCAGTTAGAATTGGATATTAATAGACTTAATAAAATAATTATTGATGAAAATGAACATGTTTTTTTTCTTCGCGGTAAAAAAGATTGGTTTGGTAATGACAGTCTTTATTTATCAGTAACTGATGGTGAAAAATTTGATAATGCTATATTATTAATACAAATTATTCCTATAAATGATCCACCAGAATTTATTGGGGACATTCCCGATACTTCATTGTATGAGGATGGATCTATCTCTTTTAATATGCATCAATGGAAAAATTATACTTTTGATCCAGATAATGATATAGAGTCTTTAAAATGGATTATCAACAAATCAAAACATTTAGAAGTAACAATTGAAAATGGTATCGTAAATATTAATCCAATAGATAATTGGTACGGGAATGAAACGTTAAATATTATTGTATCGGATTCAGAGTTAAGTGACACAACAAAGATGATTATAAGTGTTCTGCCTGTAAATGATTTTCCAACTATTAGTTTTATTCCACCCATTAATATTAATGAAGATGAAAAAATAACCTTGGATTTAGATAAATATGTTGATGATAAGGATGATAATGATAGTTTACTAACTTGGTCTATAATAAAAAGCTTTGAAAAAAATAATTATAATTCATTTGGTGGAAATCTATATAGAAGTTCACGACGATATTTATCCACATTCTTGAACCAAGAATATCTTTCACTTAAAGAATATGATATATCAAGTGAACATGTAATAGATTGGGTGAAAATCAATTCGAAATATCAACAAATAAATATTCAACCTCCTCCTAATTATTTTGGTAAAGATATTCCTATTTTGTTACAGGTTAAAGATCCAAAAAATGCAAAAGATATTAAATTACTTTCTATTACTATTGAACCAGTAAATGACGCTCCATCATTAAGTAATATACCAATCATATTAATGAATGAAGATGAGGTTTTCCAAGACTCAATAAATTTTTTGGGAAAATATGTTGTCGATATTGATAATCCATTTCATACTCTGCAATGGAAATTAATAAGTTCTAATAAATGGATTAATTATGAATTAAATAATAATCAAATTTCAATTTCACCTGAAAAAGATTGGTATGGAAAAGATACAATCATTGTTACTGTTTTTGATGGTGAGTTTTTTGATTCAACAAGAGCAATAATTAATATAGAATCTCAAAATGATCCCCCTGAACCTTTTGAATTAATAGATAATGTTATTGAAGATTCTACAAAGTTTACTTTTCAATGGTATCCTACTATTGATGTAGATAATGATACAATCGAGTATCATTTTTATTTAAAAGGAAGCAATATAGACACGGTTATTTATGGTATCATTGATAAATATTCCATCACATTTCTTACAAAAAATAAACTAAATACAGGCACACCATATCAATGGTTTGTATCAGCTACAGATAGGATTGATACAGTCTTATGCGAAGAAAAACTAATATTCTATGTAAAAACTATACCTCAATCATTTGCCCTTCATCAAAATTATCCTAATCCTTTTAATAAAAACACAAAAATTCCAATTGATATGCTACATGGAGATGCACTACGAATTGTTATTTATGATATGCATGGTAAACAAATCAAAACTTTATCCGATGAATTTAAATCTGCAGGGAAATATGAAATTGAATGGGATGGCACAGACCGTTTTGGTAAACCAGTATCTACAGGAGTTTATTTAGCAATCATGCAAACAAGAAATTTTTCACAAGCTAGGAAACTTATGTTTATCAAATAATAATGCATTCTATTAATTATCAGTTTCTATTTGTAGATTTTAATAGTATTTAACTTAGGAAGGGTTAAAATGAAAATTGATCTTATGAAAAATGATACCTATTCGGAATCGCAACTCACCGGTCTTGTTATATTACGTATATTAATTGGATGGCATTTTCTTTATGAAGGTATATCTAAAATAATTAACCCCTATTGGAGTTCTGCTGCATATTTACTGGATTCTAAATGGATTTTATCATCGTTGGCTAAAGCAATTGTTGCAAACTCAACTATGTTAGGTTTTACTGATTTTATAAATATGTGGGGACTGACGCTGGTTGGTTTATCATTATTATTAGGAATATTTAGCAGGTATGGCGCTCTTTTGGGAATGGGATTTGTATTACTGTACTATTTATTTGCGCCTCCTTTTATAGGACTAGAATATGGAAGACCAGGTGAAGGTAGCTATATTCTGGTGAATAAAAACCTTATAGAAGCTTTCGCATTATATGTTCTATATCTTTTTCCAAGTAGTCAATTTATAGGTGTGGATCGATTAATACATTCATCACAATCAAATTCATTAGGAGATAAATAATGAGTCAAGAAAATAAAGCATCAAATGCTGACTTATTGAATCGAAGAGAAGTATTAAAGGGATTGGCCACTGTTCCTGTATTAGGACTTTTCTTTATCAAATTATGGCAAAAATTACGTTTAGATAAACTAAAGAAGTCAAATCTTCTACAAGACCTTATCAGTGATAGAAAAGCTCCTTCAATAGTAAAAAAAGTTGGTAATAATGATCATTTGCGAGTTGGCGTAGTTGGCTATGGTGGTCGTGGAGGCCATCTTACAAGAGGACTTGGGTTTGCAACACCAGGATGGACATCGAACGCAGCAGAAAGAGCTAAAAAGAACAAACTTGATAAAGCATTTGAAACATTTATGTCTCAAACAGATTTGAATTGTTCTCTTGTTGGTATATGTGATTTATTCGATGTAAGGGCTGAATTAGGAATAGAAGCTTCCAAGAATGAGGTCCGTTCCGGTGGTAGACCTAATGAAACAGCTGTGCGCTATAAACATTATACTGACTTAGTAACAAACAAAGATATTGATGCTGTTATTATTGCGACACCTGATCATTGGCATTCACGAGTTGCAATTGCTGCTGCAAAAGCTGGTAAACACGTATATTGTGAGAAAGGTTTAACAAGAACATTCGATGAAACAATTGAATTATATGATACGGTAAAAGAAACAGGGATTACGTTTCAACTTGGACATCAAAATAGACAAGTAGAAGCCTATGAACAGGCAAAAAAGATTATTAACCAGGGATTACTTGGACCTGTTAATCTTGTTCAACTAACAACAAATAGAAACTCTCCCGGTGGAGCTTGGGTGTGGGGAATTGATCCAAAAGGAAATTCAAAAACAATTGATTGGGAAACTTTTCAAGAGCCTTCACCAAATAAAATACCATTTGGTGAAGAAGCCTTAAGAAGATTTTTTCGATGGAGATGCTGGTATGATTATGGCACAGGACTATCTGGAGATCTGTTTTCCCATGACTTTGATCAGATTAACCAAATAATGGGCCTAGGAATTCCAAAATATGCATCATCATCTGGAGGTATTTATTATTATAAAGATGGAAGAGATGTGCCTGATGTGTGGAATGCAACATTAGAATATCCTGATAAAGATTTAACTGTATTATATAGCGCAACTTTATCAAGTTTAAATAGTCGTGGAAATAGGATAATGGGTCATGATGCAACAATGCAAATTGGTGGAGAATCAAATAGCGGTGCGCTTGGAGGTTTTATAGTAAAAGCTGATCCTTATTCTACAAGATATAAAGATCGCATTGAAAAAGGTGTGATTAATTCAAAATATCCTATTTATTCCTATGCGCCAGGTTCAAAACAAATTGATGGAATCACCTCAGCAACATCTCAATATTTTGCCAATAAAGGCCTATTGTATACATATCGGGATGGTAAGCGAGTAGATTCAACACATCTACATGTAAAAGATTGGCTCGATTCCATTCGAAGTAAAACATTGCCTACTTGTAATATTGAAGAAGCCTTACACGAAGGTGTGACATGCCATATGGCAACAGAATCATATCTACAAGGACGCAGAATAGAATGGGATCCAGTTAATCGTACTTTAATATAATTAATTTATTAACATAATAAAGGATGATTCTATTCCATGATTGCACTTAGCTGGGAAACAGCTATTACTCAGAGGAACAAGTGGAAAGATTCTGGGGAAAAAATTGTTTTTACTAATGGTTGTTATGATTTAATACATCCTGGCCATATTGATCTACTATCTAAAGCAAAAAGCAAAGGGGATAAGTTAATCGTTGGCCTAAACAGTGATCGATCAGTAAAACAGTTAAAAGGAAATGATCGACCCATTCAAAATTTTGATGATAGATTAATTATTTTAGATGCAATTAATTGTGTGGATATGGTAGTAGGATTTGATGAAGATACTCCAGATAAAATAATTAAAGAATTACTTCCAGATGTCCTGGTCAAAGGTGGTGATTATTCAATAAATAGAGTTGTGGGGGCAGATACAGTAAAATCGCATGGTGGTAGTGTTGAAATTATTGATTTAATTCCTGGTAAAAGCACCTCTTCATTAATTGATCAGATTATAAAACTAAAATAAACATGAAGAAGCTATTATTGTTATTACTACTCTTAGGTATAACTTATGGGAAACCTCTCTTTCAACAATATTCTATCTTCCCTTTTCAAGATAAACATGTACATGGAAGTAGTGTTGTTGAATTACCAAACGGAGATCTTTTATCCTGCTGGTTTCATGGTTCTGGCGAAAGAAAAGCAAATGATGTACGTATCAAAGGAAGTCGACTTAAAAAGGGCAGTAATAAATGGAGTGCTATATTTGATATGGCAGATACTCCGAATTTACCAGATTGCAATCCTGTTCTGTGGATTGATAATAACGAAAAATTATGGTTATTCTGGATAGCTGTACGTGCTAATCGATGGGAAAATTCAATGTTGCGATATAGAACATCTACTGATTATTTGAACAAAGAAATACCCACTTGGAATTGGCAAGATAATATCATCCTCAAACCAGGAAGAAAATTTTCGGAGACTATTCAAGTAGCTTTTGAAGAACATATAGATGAACCAATGTGGGCTGAATATGCTCCACCATATTCAAGATTAATCATTGATGCAGCCAAAGATCCTGAAAAAAGACAAAAAGGATGGATGACACGTATACATCCAATATCATTAGAATCAGGAAGAATCCTGTTGCCTCTATATTCTGATGGATACAATATATCTATTGTTGCAATAAGCGATGATAATGGAAATAATTGGAGAGCAAGTAATCCAATAGTAGGACTAGGACCTATACAACCAAGTTTAGTTCAAAAGCAGAATGGACATATTGTAGCATATATGAGAGACTCTGGTGTTGAACCAAAAAGGATTTTAAAAAGTATTTCCAGAGATAATGGTGAGACATGGTCATTTGCTACGGATACAAAAATACCTAATCCTAGTTCAAGTATCGAAGTATTACAGTTAAAGAATGGTAACTGGGTAATGGCATGTAATGATACGGAATCTAGTAGAAGTCAAATGGCTATTTTATTATCATTTAATGAGGGGAAATCGTGGGAAGTAAAGAAATATATCGGTAAGCATGAGCATAATAGTGGAATCACATTAGCATATCCTTCATTAATACAATCATCAGATGAATTAATACATCTAACATATTCCTTAAAAGATAAAGAAGGTAAAACAATTCAACATGCTATTTTTAATGAAGATTGGATAAAGAATAATAAGTAAAAAAAGTTCCTTTATTTTATAGATAAAGGGGCTCTATAAATAATAATATTTTATATAATAATTATCTAAGCAGAAGCATTTTCTTTTTTGCTACAAAATCACCAGATCGTAATTCATAAAAATAAACACCAGATGCAACTGATTGTCCATTGTAATCGAGGCCATTCCACTCAATACTATGATGACCAGGATTTAATGAGGAATTCATAAGAGTGTTAATTTTCTTACCAAGAAGATTGTAAACGATTAAAGTTGATTTCCCTCCTTCAATCAAGTCAAATGAAATCTTCGTTGAAGGATTAAATGGATTGGGGTAATTCTGTGATAAATTATACTGTAAAGGAATTCCATTTTCTACCATAACGCCTAGATTTGTTGTGCTAAAAGCTACCATATTTGAAGTGTCAGGAAAACTGCAAGCAACATTCAAAATTTCTGGATCCATTGAAGTCCCTGGAAGATCTAAAGAACCAAGACCAAAAGACACTGTAGCCGGAAGTGAGCCAAGCCCATTAATAGCTTTATATGTAATATGAAATAAAGTCCCTTCCATTCCATCTCCAGTAGTATTAGCTCGTGAAGTACTATATGCCATCACTCTTACGAACCCATCCATCTCATTAGCTAGTAAAGTAATGGATTCTATTACTGTTGAAGTCGTTGGATCATCTAAATCCTCAAGCTTATCTCCTTTTACAACACTTCCACCTTGATCATAGCTTAAAGCAGAACCTGCATCATGATATATATCAATTTGCGCACCTCGGATAGGTTCATTATCATGAATTAATAAACTTAATGTAAGAGTTGAATCTTCTTCAATTCCTGATAATTCTGCATTAAAACCAATACAACCACACAATCCTGTAGCAATTACCTGATTAAATGTTGGATTCGGAGACCCATTAGGTAATAAAGTTCTAAGATCTGTATGATAAGCTGAATCAGCTGGACAATCCAATGCATATAGATTGACACTTAAAAGTGTAAGTATTGATAAAAGATATCTTTTCATATTTTTTGCTATTTTATTAATGTTAGAATCTAAGCTATTCATGATTTAATCAAAATCCAACAATTCTTTATTTCATTAAAATTAGTTTTTTACTAAACAATTCTGTTCCCATTTCTACCGTCAGAAGATATACACCGCTGCTAGCAATAGAATTATCTTTTAATGTACCATCCCAAGAAACTTTATGTATTCCTTGATCAAAATTATCTTGAGCAATAATTGCAATTTCTCTACCCATTAAATCATATACTTTTATACTTACAAAACTCATTATTGGAATAGATAATGAGAAACTTGTACGAGGATTGAACGGATTTGGGTATGCATTAGAAAGGTGGTATTTTTTAGGAATATTCATATTGTCATCTACCGATAACTCGCTCATTATAGTAATCTCAAATGAGTTCAAATCACTGATTGATACTTCACCGTTTACTTTACTATAAGCACCCCAATATAATTCCTTATTATCCACATAACCGAATAAAGACAATAAGGTGTCATATGATAATTCCACAGTGACTTCATTCTGCATATTAAATGTAAATATCGGGCGAGTAAATTCTGGATCATCAAGGATGAAAAAGGTGTTTTCTCCTTCAAGATCTGAACTGTTCCAAGAAAAGTCTATATGATCATCAGATGATAGTAAAGTATCTACATATCCCGAAACAGGTGATAACAGTGTTGGTGCATCAGGGTATTCCACATCAGATAACAAATAATTCAACACACTGTAAACATAATCTTTATCACTTAAAAATGTTGAATTTGGAGGGGAAACTGCATCCATATTGAAAGAGGAAAAAACAACACGATAATCAGGAGATGAATAACGCATCACAGCTCCATGGGATTCATCTCCATTATAATAAAAAGAAAGGCTTGCCCTTGGATCGCCAAAAGTTGATAATGAATCAATTCCAACACTACCAAGTGACAAAAATAACTTATTATCTGGATTTATACCAATGGGATCTCCTTCAACACCTCGTAATATCCCACCGGTACGGAAACCTGCATAGCGTATTTCTAAATAATTATTTAATAATTCACTATCAGCTAATTCTTCACCTAAATGGTTACCAGAAAGAAAAAGATTTTTTCCAGAATCTAAATATTCCATAATTACATTTTTTTCAACAGCTGATAACCCATTACCATCTGCTGACCCAGTATTCCAAATCACTGCATCTCGTATATCTAAATTTAGATCATCCAAAGTTGTTGAAGTTCTATCTATAATCTCAAAACTTATATTTAATGAATCCATTCCTTCTATAAAAACCTCTTCAGTATTATCACCATTATCATCATCAACAAGTAAAATTGGAGGAATACCTATATTAATATTCCACTCCTCAGTAACAGTTTCATTTCCATCAAAAGTAAGTGTGATATAAAAAGTTGCAACACCAAGATCTACATTATCACTGATATCAATTATAAAAGGATCATTCGTATTGTCTGACTGTTCATTGGTAGCAACTGTTCCAAATTCAGTAGTTGCATCCGTTATAGTAATCCCAGAATGATCTGTACTAATTTCTCCCGAAACAGAAGAAAGATTATTCCCATAGTTAGAAACAGTGACAATAAGTGAAATTGTTTCACCTGGATCAGGATATGCGTTGTCTCCTGAGACAGTAAATTCAACATCATCCAATAAAAGCAAATTCTCAATAGACATCAG
>CAYTYA010000044.1:0-13145 GCA_964442015.1 uncultured bacterium | reverse complement strand
TTTACTACTAACTTGGCGACCCCCCATTCCATTTGTTATCTTTAGTAGCTTTAAATGATAATATTATCTCTATTTTCTATAAAAATTAATGACTGAAATACATATTACTGATCCATCTATTATTGAAGATGATATAACAATTGAGAAAACGCTACGCCCTTCTCATTTTGATGACTTCGTTGGACAAAATGATGTAGTCGATAATTTGAAGTTATATATTGATGCCGCTAATAAACGCGATGAAGCGCTTGACCATGTTTTGTTATTTGGCCCTCCAGGCCTTGGTAAAACGACATTAGCAAATATTATATCAAAAGAGTTAAATGTTAACTTAAGGCAATCATCTGGACCGGTAATAGATAAAGCAGGCGATCTAGCAGGTCTGTTAACAAACGTTGCTAGGAAGGATGTTTTTTTTATTGATGAAATTCATAGATTAAATAGTATTGTAGAAGAATATTTATACTCAGCAATGGAAGACTATCAATTGGAGATTATGATAGACTCAGGACCTAGCGCTCGTAGTGTTCAATTAAATATTGAAAATTTTACACTTATTGGTGCAACCACTAGATTAGGCAATCTAACTTCACCATTAAGAGATCGCTTTGGAGTAATTCTACGTGTAAATTATTATACCCCAAAAGATTTATTCCAAATTATTAATAGATCTGCCAAAATTTTAGACGTAAGTATTGATAAAGAAGGAGCTGAAGAATTGGCAAAACGTTCCAGAGGGACACCAAGAATTGCAAACCGCATATTAAGGAGGACTAGGGATTATGCTGAAGTTAAATCAAATGGAATGATAAATAAAAAAATTGCACGAGAATCTTTGAAATCTTTAGGCATTGATAATCATGGGCTTGATGACATGGATCGTCAAATACTATCTGCTTTAATAGACAACTTTGATGGAGGTCCTGTAGGTGTCAATTCGCTAGCTGTAGCTATAAGTGAGGATCGTACTACAGTCGAAGATGTATATGAACCATTTTTAATTAAAGAAGGTTTTATTCAGAGAACTGCTCGCGGGCGCGTTGCTCAAGAAAAAGCATATAAAATTTTAGGTAAAGTTTTTAATCCAACTAAACAAACAGGACTATTCTAATGATACAAAAAAAGAAAAAATATAAATTAGCAGATTTTGATTATGCCCTTCCAAAAAAATACATTGCACAATATCCGACAAAGAGACGCGATGGATCAAAATTAATGGTTGTTCATCGAGATACAGGTAAAATTGAACACAAGAAGTTTTCTAATTTACCAGACTACTTTAGAAAGAATGATTTATTTATGTTAAACAACACTAAAGTTTTTCCAGCAAGGTTGTTTGCTAATAAGGATCGGACAGAAGCAAAAGTAGAAGTTTTTCTTTTACGTGAATTGGAAAATGACCTTTGGGAAGTAATGGTTAAGCCTGCAAGGAAAGTTAGAATTGGCAATAAGCTAATGTTTGCAAAGAATGTGTATTGCGATGTTATTGATAATACTATTTCTGGAGGTAGAGTTGTAAGGTTCGAATATGATGGTGAAGATATTTATAGCATTATTGATCGCATTGGTTTATCTCCCTTGCCCCCATATATCAATAGAGATGCTGTTCCATCTGATAAAGTTAGATATCAGACAGTATATGCTGATCGTCGGGGAGCAGTTGCTGCACCAACTGCAGGGCTTCATTTTACTGATGCAGTAATAAACAAGCTTAAAAAGAAACAAATTACAATAGATTATACAACGCTTCATATAGGGTTAGGAACATTTAGGCCCGTTCAAGTGGAAGATCTTAACCGTCACCAAATGGATTCCGAATATTTTGAATTGTCGCCACCTACAGCATTAGTTATTAATGAAACAAAGAAAAAAAGAAGAAAAGTTGTCGCAGTTGGCACTTCTACGGTTAGATCTTTAGAAACTGTAGTCGTTTCAGGTTTTCAGGTAACTCCAAAAAGAGGATGGACAGACAAATTTATATATCCTCCCTATGATTTTAAAATGGTAGATGCATTAATTACAAACTTTCATCAACCTAAAAGTACATTATTAATGATGGTGTCTGCATTTGCATCTAGAAAATTAATTATGCATGCATATAGTGAGGCTAAAAAGAAAAAATATCGCTTTTTAAGTTATGGTGATGCCATGCTTATTCTATAATTGATGGTCAAATCATTATTTAATGTTGGTGCAGTGCTCCCTGCCGCTGGTGTTGGCATCAGGTTTGGTGAAAAAAAACAGTTCAAGTATTTAGCTAATAAACCACTTTTTTTATATGCTTTAAATATTTTCTTAAAGTGCAAAGAGATTGCTGAGATAGTTATAGTCACAAATAAAGAGGACGTTGAATATATTTATAAGGAAACCAAATCATTAAAAACTAAAAAACCTATTAAAGTTATAGCTGGTGGCTCAAGAAGACAGGACTCAGTTATGAATGGATGTTTAGAACTATCTAACTCTATAGAATTTGTAACAATTCATGATATTGTTAGACCATTTGTTACAAATGATCTCATATTATCTACTATATTAGGTTGTAATGATAATGATGGGTGTATTGCAGCTTTATTATCAAATGATACAGTAAAAGAAGTGAAAAACCTAAATATTGTACGGACTATTGATCGAGATAAAATATGGCTAGCGCAAACCCCGCAAACTTTTAAAAAAAAAGTGCTTCTAAAGGCTATGACTAATCATAATGCAACAGATGAAGCTTCAATGGTTGAAGCAGCTGGGGGTGCAGTCACCGTAACTGAGGGCTCAATCATGAATTTTAAAATCACCACAATTGATGATTGGAAATTAGCAGAAAAAGTAGTTTATGGTTAAAACAGGAATAGGATATGATGTTCATCGTCTTAAAAAAGGCGAGAGTTTACTTTTAGGAGGAGTTACAATATCAAGCTCAATTGGCGTGATTGCGCATTCTGATGGAGACGTATTGTTGCATGCAATGGTAGATGCTTTATTGGGTGCGGCAGCTTTAGGAGATTTAGGAAAATTTTTTCCAAGTTCCGATGTGCAATGGAAGGAAAAAAGTAGTTTGTTTTTTTTACAATATGTAGCAGAGCTATTATTTAAAAAAGGATATAATATCGATCATATAGATAGTACAATTGTATTGGAGCATCCTAAAGTATCAAATAAAATATCTGAAATGATTGCTAATATTAGTAATGCGATCAATCTTGAAAAATCATCAATTTCAATAAAATCTACAACAACTGATGGACTAGGTTTTTTTGGAAAAAACAAAGGCATTGGGGTATTGGCTATTGCTACAATATCAAAATAATATTTGAAGTCTTTAACTATCAATTCATACGCAAAAATAAATATTGGCTTAAAAATAATTAACCAAAAGTCTAATAATTATCATAATATAGAAACAGTTTTTCAGGAATTGGAATTTTATGATGTTATAACAATAACTAAAACGAATGAAGGAGTTCAATTATCTTCAAATAATGTAGAATTTCCAGTATCTACATCAAACACATGTGCTCAAGCTTATCTTAGATTAAAAAAAGAGTTTCAAGCTCTTAAAGGCGCCAAGATTCATGTTAAAAAAAATATACCTATGGGTGCAGGTTTAGGAGGAGGATCTAGCAATGCTGCTGCAGTTATGATTGGAATAAACAAATTATATGATATTGGCTTAACAAAAACCCAATTAAAAAAAATATCAAAAAAAATAGGTGCAGATGTGCCTTTTTTCATTGAGGGTGGAATACAGCATGGAAAAGGTACAGGGCATAGATTAACTCCATTAAGTGTAAAACTTCCATATATTATATTATTGATATTCCCAAATATAGTTCTTAATACGAGATGGGCTTATTCGCAAATTAAAAACAAGTTGGAAATGCCTAACAAGGCAGTTAAGTTTGCCGACCTTATAGGAAAGGACATAATTCCTTTTCAGCTTTTTGAGAATGATTTTGAAAAAATCGTTTTTTCGACATATCCAGAGATTGGGTTGATTAAAAGCAAATTACTTGATAATAATGCAAGATTTGCCAGTCTGTCGGGTAGTGGCTCGACTGTGTTCGGATTTTTTAACGATGAAGCAGATGCTATATCTGCAGAGTTATTATTTTCCAAGTCTTACAAGACAATCATCACACAGCCGCTATTTAGCAGATAAAAACAATCCCTGAATATGAAGATAGTTTGGGGTGTCGTCTAATGGTAGGACACCAGGTTTTGGTCCTGGCAGTCGGGGTTCGACTCCCTGCACCCCAGCAAAAATCATGCGTCATAATGGCTTGAGGTAAGATTGTATGAAAGATACATTAAAAATATTTAGCGGAAGAAGTAATCCAATTCTTTCAAATGGAATTGTTGATCACCTAGGATTTAATCTTGGAGATGTTACTATACGCACATTTTCTGATGGGGAACTATGGGTAAAATTTGAAGAAAATATACGAGGTAATGATGTATTTATAATTCAATCTACATGTGGTCCAGCTGAAAATTTGATTGAATTATTTTTACTTCTTGATGCAGCGGTTAGAGCATCAGCAAAAAGAGTAACGGCTGTAATACCATATTTTGGTTATGGCAGGCAAGATAGAAAGGACCAACCGAGGGTTCCAATATCATCAAGAGTAATGGTTGATATCATTTCAACGACAGGTGCAGATAGAATTATTAGTATGGATTTACATTCGACACAAATTCAAGGTTTTGCTTCAATACCATTTGATCATATATATAGTCGCATGGTTTTGTTAGATACTTTGAAATCATTAGATCTTAACTCTGATAAATGTACTGTTTTAGCCCCAGACGTCGGATCTGCTGCTATGGGGCAATCATATGCAAAACGTTTGGGTTTTCATTTCGCGCTAATAGATAAGCGTCGCTATGCTCCAAATAAGGCTGAAGTAAGTCATCTTATTGGTGATTTAAAAGGTAAAGATGTTATGATTATTGATGATATGATTGATACAGCTGGAACAACGGTATCGGCAGCAAAAGCTGCAATTGATGAAGGCGCTAATTCTGTTATAGCTGTTGCTACTCATGGGGTTTTATCTGGTCCAGCAATAGAAAGATTGGATAGCGCACCAATTGATAAGATTATTTTAACAGATACAATTGCTCTTCCTGAGGGGAAAAAAATATCCAAAATGCATGTAGTTTCAGTTGCTAATGTTTTTGCAGAAGCAATAAAACGCATCCATGAGGGTGAATCTGTTAGTGCATTATTTAACTTATAAGTAAGGGAATTTTATTATGGCACAAGAATATGAAAAGCTAGATTTAAATGAAAGAACGGATAAAGGGAAATCCAAAGCCCGATCTCTGAGAAGAGATGGAATGGTCCCTGGGGTATATTATTTTCGTGGAGAACAGAATATTAATTTACAAATTGATAAAAAGAAGCTCTACCATGCAATGAGCTCCGGCCAGCATGTTTTTGAAGTAGAAATGAATGGAGCGACACAATATGTTACCATTAAAGGAATACAATATCATCCTGTAACAGATGAAGTTCTTCATATAGATCTTATGCAAGTTAATATGGCTGAAAAAATGAAGTTTACTATCCCGATTTCATTAGAAGGAGAAGCAGAAGGAGTTAAAGAAGGAGGAGTCTTAAGTCAGATTTTGACTTCAATTGAAGTTAACTGTTTACCTGCAAGTGTGCCTGATAATATTTTAGTAGATGTTTCAGATATGGAACTCAATAGCAATATGACTGTTGGAGATATTATTGATATTCCTAAAGATGTTCAAATATTATCTGACTTAGAATCTACTATTGCTACTCTTAATCCACCTAAAGAAGAAGAAGAGCCTGTTGTTGAGGAGCTTGAAGAGGGAGAAGAGCTTCTTGAAGGAGAAGAGCTTGCTGATGGCGAAGCGCCTTCTGATCAAGATCAGTCTCCTGAAAATAAAGACGATAGCAAAGAAGGCGATAAGCAAGACACAGCAAATGACGGATCTGATTAATGATCGTTTTTGTAGGGCTTGGGAACCCTGGCGATGAATATTACAACACAAAACATAATGTAGGTTATTGGATTGTTGATGAATTGGCTAAAAGGTGGGTTTGTAATTTTAAACCAGGTAAGGATAACTATGTTTTTTCCGAAAAAAAGACTAAAGACGTTATGCTAATGAAACCAACCACAGGAATGAATAATAGCGGAATCGCATTAAAGCATTTTGTGAGATTATTTAACATTAGTTTAAATAACCTATTTGTTTGTGTAGATGATGTTGACTTGCCTTTAGGTCGCATTAGAATACGACCTAAAGGAGGGGATGGTTGTCATAGAGGCTTAGAATCAATAATCTATCATTTAGGAAATACAAATTTTCCAAGATTAAGAGTAGGTGTTGCTTCAAGAGACTATAAAAGACCTTCAGAAAAATATGTGTTGAAACCATTCAAAAGCAAAGATCAGAATTTTTCTAAAGAAATGATACAAGTTGCTGCTGATGCGGCCGAGTCCCTTTTATATAGCGGATTGGATAAAACAATGAATAAATATAATAAATTAGAGATGGGATAATCTAAATGGATACAAATACTTACTTATGGATAGTTTTAAGCGCTGGGGTTGTGGCGCTTATTTTTGCATTTATAAAATCAAATTGGATAAATAAACAAGATCAGGGCACTGATAAAATGGAGCAAATTGGGAAGAGTATTGCCGACGGCGCCATGGCATTTTTACGTGCTGAATACCGTGTTTTAAGTTTTTTTGTATTCATTGTTGCTTTGCTTCTGGGGTTTGCTAATGCGGGACGTCAAGATTCAAGCGCATTTATTTCTTTATCTTTTATATCTGGTGCCGTTGCATCTGGTTTGGCGGGATTTCTAGGAATGAGGGTAGCAACTAAAGCAAATAACCGAACTACCAATGCGGCAAGGACGAGTTTAGAGAGTGCTTTATATGTGGCATTTACGGGTGGTTCTGTAATGGGGTTAAGTGTAGTAGGTTTAGGATTAATAGGTTTAGGGTCGCTATTCTTATTATATCAAAATATTTTTGTTAATGATTATGATAAAGTGATAACAGTTATCTCTGGTTTCTCTTTAGGCGCTTCATCCATCGCACTGTTTGCTCGTGTTGGTGGAGGGATTTATACGAAAGCTGCTGATGTTGGAGCTGATCTTGTAGGCAAAGTAGAGGCCGGTATTCCTGAGGATCATCCTTTGAATCCAGCAACAATTGCTGATAATGTTGGTGATAACGTAGGTGATGTAGCGGGTATGGGAGCAGATTTATTTGAATCGTATGTGGGTTCAATAATTGGCTCAATGGTTTTGGGTGCAAGTATAGTCGTAATGGGTGGATTTGATATTAGCTTTGTTATACTGCCTTTACTAATAGCTGCTTCAGGAATAATAATGTCTATAGTTGGCACTTTTCTTGTTCGAGTCAAAGAAGGAGGCGATCCTCAGAAAGCATTAAACAAAGGAGAGTTTGGTTCATCAATTATTTTGATTGGTATAATTTATTTATTAATTATAAATATTTTACCAGATCGCTTTGCGCAAAATGATATTATTTATACAAACATGGGTGTATTTATTGCCACCACTATTGGTCTGTTTGCTGGTTTAGGAATTGGATTAATTACAGAATATTATACAGGTACAAATACTAAACCTACAAATTCAATAGTTGAACAATCTTTAACTGGGCCAGCAACTAATATTATTGCAGGGTTAGGCGTTGGAATGCAATCAACCGCAATTCCTATTCTAATTATAGCTGCTAGTATTGTTGGGGCTTATCAATTTGCTGGTCTTTATGGCATAGCAATGGCTGCTCTTGGAATGCTTGCAAATACAGGTATTCAATTAGCAGTAGATGCTTATGGGCCAATATCAGATAATGCTGGTGGAATAGCTGAAATGGCCGACCTCCCAAGTGAAGTTAGAGATCGCACAGATAAACTTGATGCAGTAGGGAATACAACTGCAGCTATAGGTAAAGGGTTTGCAATAGGATCAGCTGCATTAACAGCCTTGGCTTTGTTTGCTGCTTTTATGGTGCAAACAGGTATAAATAAAATAGATATTTCTGATCCTATGGTTATGGCTGGGCTCTTTGTTGGAGGAATGTTACCATTTCTTTTTTCATCCATGGCAATGGGTGCTGTTGGGCGTGCTGCTATGGCAATGATAGAAGAAGTCAGGAGGCAGTTTAATGATATACCAGAATTATCTGCTGCTCTAGCTGTGATGAATAAATATGGTGAAAATGATAAATGGACGGATGAGGATAAAAAAATATTTGATTCTGCTAATGGGAAGGCAGAATATAGTAAATGCGTTGATATTTCAACGCAATCTGCTATTAAGGAAATGGTATTACCTGGACTTCTTTCTGTTTTAACGCCTGTTGTTATAGGGTTTTTGTTTGGAGCTGAAACTCTAGGTGGTTTATTAGCAGGGGTTACAGTTACAGGAGTTTTAATGGCAATTTTTCAATCAAATTCAGGCGGTGCGTGGGATAACGCAAAAAAAATGATTGAAGAAGGAGTTGAAATAGATGGCAATGAGTATGGAAAAGGGTCTGAAATGCATAAAGCAGCGGTTGTTGGAGACACTGTTGGAGATCCGTTTAAAGATACTTCAGGTCCATCGTTGAATATATTAATAAAACTAATGTCGGTTGTGTCGCTTGTTATAGCCCCATTGATTTGATTATTTAAGGAGAGAAAATGAGATATTATGAGACAGTATATATAATCAATCCAAATTTCGAACAAAGTCGAGTGGATAGTATTATTAAAGAGATAGATAAGTACATGGGTGAATTTAGTAAGGTCATTTCACATAATATGTGGGGAAAGAAAAAACTTGCATATCAAATTGATGGTCAAAAATATGGAACTTTTGTTTTATTGCATTTTGAATCAGATAATTCTATTAAGATTAGTGATTTCGAATCATTTATGAAATTAAATAGTTCTGTATTAAGAGCACAGACCATTCGATTAAAATCTAAACCAACTGCTAGTTTATTAGAGAAAACAATAACTGTTGATTTAGATGAAGCTGATGGCGCGATTGAGAAACAACCATCCAAAGAAACCAAAAGTAGTAAAGGTTCTGCGGAAGAAGCTAGCGCCGAGGATGACGATAATACCGCGGATGAAGTTAAAGGTTCTGGCTTAGATCAGTAAGTAATTTAATAAATAGAGGATATATATGGCTTTTGTTAGTAAAAGAAAATATTGTTATTTCAAAGAAAATAAAATAACTGAAATTGATTATAAAGATGTTAAGCTTTTGCGTCGCTTTGTAACAGAACATGGAAAGATTATGCCGAGAAGAGTTACAGGTACAAGCTCGAAAATGCATCGCAAGCTTATAAGAGCAATAAAAAGAGCTCGTAATATTGCATTAATGCCTTATTCAAATGTCGAAGGTGATTAATTAATTTTAGAATCTTAATCAAAGAGAGGTTTATATGGAAGTTATATTACTTGAAGATTTTGAAGGATTAGGTGCTTCTGGGGAAATAGTTAGGGTAAAACCTGGATATGCACGTAATTATCTTTTTCCAAGAGGCATTGCTTTAAGATCATCAAAGAAAAATCGAGCAGTTGCTGAAGAAAGAAAAAGAAATAAAGAATTAAAATCAAAGCGTCTTAATAAAGCAAATGAATCATTAGCAAATAAAATAAATAAAATAGAATTAACTTTTGAAGCACAGGTCGGAGATGAGGAAAAAATGTTTGGGGCTGTTACTTCAAAAGATATTCACAGCGCTTTAGAAGAAAAAGGGATAACATTAGACAAAAATGCTGTTCTATTAGATGAATCAATAAAAGCTTTAGGTATTTATCATATACCTATTAAGCTTGATAGCGAACTTGAGACCGAGTTAAAAATCTATGTGATTAAGACCTAAAGAATTATTTCTTAGCTAAATTTTGTTTATCTTATAAATAATTATATTATAGGTTTTTTTATTGCACTAGTTTTAGTCCTCCACTATTTTAAACTATTATGTATGTAGAAATTGCATTTCCTATATCCAGCTATAAAATTTTTTCATACAAAGTTCCATCAAAATTACACGATCAGATTAAGGTAGGCATAAGAGTAAAAGCTCCTTTTAACAAAAGGACAGTCACGGGTATTGTAGTTGACGTATCTAATTCAAATAGATATAAAGGTAAGACATATTCTATAGATAATATAATTAATGATGACATACGGTTAAGCAATAACTTGTTTTTATTATTAAAATGGGTAAGTATATATTATGTAGCGCCAATGGGAAAGGTATTGCAAGTAGCATTACCCAAAACACTTACATCAAGTTATAAACCTAAAAAGATCGTTGAGATTAGCTATCGTAAAAATGGGAGTGTTATTTTAAATAATTCCCCAGCGCAAAAAAAAGCGCTGAATTTTATAAAAGAACAAAACACCCCTATATTAATAAATTCTCTTAAAGGAATTGTATCTAACCCAACTTCGGTTTGCAAAGCTTTATTTAAGAAAGGTTTTATATATTGGAATGAAAAGATTTTAGAGCCAGATATCAACATATATACTGTCCCACCAATAAAAAAGAATATAAATTTTACTGAAGAGCAAAATGATGTTTTAAAAAATTTAAGAAAAGCAGTATCATTAAATAAATTCACCCCCTTTCTCTTGCATGGTGTAACTAGTAGTGGAAAAACTGAAATATATATTGATATTGTACGGGATAACTTGAAAAAGGGAAAATCTGCAATAATTTTATTACCAGAAATAGTTCTTACACCTCAAATCGCAGGTAGATTTCGCGCAGAATTTGGAGATACAGTTGGTATTTGGCATTCAAAATTAAATAATTCTATGCGGTCATGGACGTGGAATAAAATACGTTCTGGAGATTATAAGATAATTATAGGCGCAAGAAGTGCAATTTTTGCACCAACCAAGAATCTTGGTATAATTATTATTGATGAGGAACAGGAGAATTCATATAAACAAGATTCAACAACGCCAAGATATCATGCTCGTGATGTTGCATTAATGAGAGCGAAGATTAATAAAATACCTATTTTGCTTTCTAGTGCCACTCCCAGCATTGAAAGTTATTTTAATCATATCCGTTTAAAATATAGTTATCTTCAATTAAAAAACCGTTTTGGTGGAGCAAAATACCCAAAAGTAAATATTGTTGATATGGGTAACGAAAAAGACGAAACAGGCAGACCTGGTCAAATATTATCTGGTTTACTTTTAAACAAAATGGAAGAAACTTTAAATAAAAAAGAACAAATTATTTTAATGCAAAATAGAAGGGGGTTTTCACCTATTATTTCTTGTGGTGATTGTGGCCAATTAGAAATGTGTTTACGGTGCAATGTTCCTTTAGCTTATCATAGAAAAGGCCCTCCATTGAAATGTCATTTCTGTGGATTTTGTTTAGATCACGTTGCTCCAAATTGTAAAAACTGTAAAAGTTCAAATATTCTTATGCTTGGGACTGGTACACAAAAAATTGAGGATATAGTTAGAAATACATTCCCCGATTCATCGTTAACTCGAATTGATATGGACACATCAAGATCAGCTATTAATTTAAGAAATGCAATCAGCAGTTTTGCTAATGGAGAGATTGATATTTTACTTGGCACTCAAATGATTGCAAAAGGTTTAGATTTTGAAAATGCTACTTTGGTAGGAATTATTAATGCTGATACCGGTTTATTTTTGCCAGATTTTCGATCGGGAGAAAGATTGTTTCAACTTATTTATCAAACCGCCGGGAGATCGGGAAGAAGAAAAAAGCCAGGTGAAGTTATTATTCAAACGTACAATCCAGATAATTCCGTAATAAAATATGCCTCATCATTGGATATTGAATCATATTATAAAATGATTCTTGAAGAACGAAAATCACTTAATTATCCTCCTTACAGTTGGTTAGCAAAAATTGAATTTTCGGGAAAAGATAAAAATCGTTTAAACAAAATTACAGAAAAAGCATATAATTATTTAAAACCCCCTTATAAAGGATTAGAAATTTTGGGTCCAGTTGATTGTTATTACGAAAAGTTGCGAAATAAATTTCGTATGCAAATAGTATTAAAATCATATAAGTCTGTTGATCCTAATGGTGGTATGCTAAATAAATATATAAACGAAAATTTATCTAATTGGAGTTCAGTGAAATATTCTGATGCTAAAATCTCTATAGATATTAATCCAACTTCTTTATTATGAAACAAAATGCTATAATATATTTTTATTTATTCTTTTTTTTTCAATTAAATGCCTCTGGATATAAAGCACTTAACTATTGGTATCATCCACATAGCGTATCTATTGTTGGCGCTTCATCAAATTATATTAGTGCAGAAAATGACCGTTTAAATCCTGCTTTTATTATTAATAGTGAAAAGCTAATGAGCCTTAGTTTTGTTCAATACCCTTCTGAAATTACATCTCAGTTAGCACAGGTTATTTATCCTCATAAAAAATATGTATTAACAGCAACAATTAGGCATATAAGCTATGGTATATTTAAAGGATATAATGAAAATGGTACTCCGACATCAAATTATTCAGCATCTGACACGTGGGTTTCATGTAGCGCGGTAAAATCATTTTATTCTAAGAATATTCACTTAGGAGCCACTGTAGGGTATTTTTATAGTAATATTGGAGATCTATCATCAATGTTATTAACTGGTACAACAGGTATGTCATTAAATATTGATAGGTATAAGATGAATATTGGTATTGCATTAAGAAATTTTACATTTGAAATGAAATCATATTCTAGCAATAAGTATTACAACCCCATTTTAATTAATATATCTTCATCAAAAAAACTGGCGTATTTACCATTGATTATGATAATAGATTCAGATTTTGATATTCAAAGTAAATTAAATAACATAAGGTTATCTGGGATTATTACTTTAACAAAAGATATTAATTTTAAATTAGGAACATCAATCAATAGAGTAGATCAATCTGAAAAGATAGATTTTTTTAAGGATATATTTGCAGATACTGGATTAGGCGTTTCTATATCAACAAAACAGTATATAGTTGATTTAGGCACATATTTCTATGGAATGGGCGGTACTGTGTTTGCCATGGGTATTGGGCTCAAATTATAAAGGAACTTTTTTTTATTAATTTT
>CAYTYA010000043.1:0-13471 GCA_964442015.1 uncultured bacterium | reverse complement strand
ACATTTCAATTTATATTATACATTTTTGGTGCATTTGTAACTTTTAATATTATTAATACTTTAGAGCCTGGTGGTTTTAATCATGTGCGGTCTGCTTTATTAGATGCTGATAAACTCTCAATTTTTCAGGGTTTCCCAAATTCCATAGTTGATTTATTTACCATACCATATAATTTTATCGCAGCCATTTCTGGTGGGTTTTTATTATCCTTAGCGTCACATGGTACAGATCATTTAATGGTACAGAGACTTTTATCTGCTGAATCAACTAGAGACAGTCAAAAAGCGTTGATATTAAGTGGCATTTTGGTGTTTTTTCAGTTTACAATTTTTCTTTTCTTAGGGGCGATGATGTGGGTTTTATACGATGGTACTCCATTAAAACCAAACTTGTTGTTTCCATGGTTTATTTTGACTCATCTACCAAGTGGTTTTACAGGATTCCTTGTTGCTGGAATTTTTGCAGCTGCAATGTCTACATTAAGTTCATCAATTAATTCTTTAGCATCAGCTACTGTCGTTGATTGGATTGATCCTATAAAGAAAAATACTAGTATAAATACAGCGAGGATGGTTTCTGTCTTTTGGGCCATTATACTTATTGGAGGTGCAATGTTATTTACTTCTTCCAATAGTCCATTAGTTGAGGTTGGGTTAAGCATAGCTTCAGTAATATATGGCGCAATACTTGGTTTTTTCATACTTAGACTTACTAATATTAAAGTAACGAGACTTTCAGTATTTTGGGGATTTCTTGTATCTGTAATATCAATGATATTCGTTTGGAAATTTTCTCCATTGGCTTGGACTTGGTATGTTTTTACTGGAACTTTTATTATGCTATTCATTAGTATCTTTCTTCCATATTTACAAAATAGATTTAATCATGATAATCATTCATAATAAAAACTGGATCTTTTTTTTATTCTTAATATGCTCATTAATTGGGCAAAACTTTAAGTATTCAGAAATAGAACCAATACCTGATTTATCCTTCGTAAAGAAAGTATATACAGGTCTTGATGTTCTGGAACAAATGGATTTTTCTCATCTTAAAGGGAAAACAATATCCATACTTTGTAATCAAGCATCTGTTAATCGAAATGGGAGGCATTTGCTTACATTATTAAGAGAGGTTGAAGACGTTCATGTACTTGCAATATTTTTGCCTCAATATGGTTTATTTGCCAGTGAGGATCCTAAATTGAAAATGATGGGGGATAAATCAGTAGATCCTATATTTGGGGCAAGAATTGTTGATTTATTTGATAGAGTAATGTATCCACCCGAGTGGAGTATTCGTGATGCTGATCTTATTTTAATTGATATCCAGGATACAGGAGTGAGGTATACTACTTATATGACAACGGTTTCAAAAGTAATGGAGAAAGCATCAGAATATGATACGCCTATTCTATTACTTGATCGTCCGAACCCACTTAGAGGAGATGTTATGGATGGCCCAGTTGTTCGGACTGCCTACCAATCGCTTGAGGGATATCATTTAGTGCCTATTAGGCATGGGTTAACAATTGGGGAATATGCCATTATAGTAAATGAAATGGGTTGGTTAAAAGATTTGGCGCGCGTGAAGTTGAAAATTATACCAATGTCTAATTGGCAGAGGACAATGTGGATGGATGATACTGGAATCCCATTTATTTCAATTTTGCCAGAAGTGAATAATGTAGAATCTCTTTTGGCTTATATGGGTATGAATCTGTTTAAAGGTACAAATTTAAATGTAGGGCATGGTACAGATAGTCCTTTTTTTCGTGTAGGAGCACCTTGGATATCTGGAAGTTTATTATGGAAAAAAGTAAATAAACTTAATCTTCCTGGGGTGTATTTCCATCAAATACGTTATGTTCCAGAATCTACTTATGGTGAAGAAAGAGGTCCTTACTATGCAGGACAGAACTGTAGTGGATTATTGATGGAAATAACTAACCGTAATACATTTGATCCGCTTGCAACTTCTACAGCATTGATGATTCTCACATATCAATTATATGAGAAAAATTTTGAATGGTTAGCAGGTGGATATGTTGATAAACTATTTGGTTATGATTTATTAAGAATTTTTGCTGCTCAAGGAAAACCCGTGAACTATTTACCGCCTTTATGGTTACATGATATCCTTCGTTTTAGTGAATTCCGTACTCGCTTTTTACTTTATGAATAGACTTATTTATCTTTTTATATTTCTTTTTTCAACCGTACATACTCAAACTTTCTTCACAATACCAAGAAGTGTATGGCGTGTTTCAATTATTAACAGTGTTGGGTCAGGTAACTGGATAGGGTCGGGTGGACTATTTAACAAAGGGATAAGAGATATAAGTTATATGCCGAATGATTCAACAGTTGCTGCCTATGTTCATCAATTAAGCAGAATGAACTATAACAAAAGAGATATCCATATTGAATATGGTTTATCAGGGAGGATGACATTTAGTTTATCTTTACCTTCTTATAAATCATTAAACAATGAAATAAATTGGTCAAAGGATGTAGTTATCGATTCTTTAACATCGCCTTTGGATTCATTATTGAATTTTTATTATCCTAATGAAAGGTCGACTTCAGGCCTTGGTGATGCAAGTTTAGGAATGAAAATTTTATTATATGGACACCCTTCCTGGACTGGAAAGGAGCCAATTTCTATTTATGGTGGTGTTAGTTTGCGATTGCCAACGGGTAAAAAGTTAGATCCATATAAAACAAAATCGAAAAATGAAAATGGTGTCCCTTATCAGGTTTTTGATTTACCAGTTGGCAATGGCATGACGCGATATTCATATTCTTTGTTTGGAGAGTTTTTCAAGTATTTCAAGAAAAGACTAGTGAATATTACTTGGCGAATTGAGCATGGGAAATATTCAAGAGAACTAGTAAATACCCCTGTCTCGTTTTTATGGGGATCAGAAACAAACCCTGATTCAATTATATCTAATATAGGAAATTCTTTTCTACATCAGCTTGGTGATGAGTTTTTATTATCTGCCATGGGGAAATTAGAACTATTTCCTGATAGATTATCTGTTACTGCAGGTATTAATAGCATCAGAACAGAAAGAGATTTTGTTTTATCAGAAAATTCAAATTGGGATAATTGGATGGTTAGCAGAATGAAGGATGGAGAAATAATTCATGATACAAAAAAAACGCAAGTTAGGCAGTATATTTTAGCTACTTTTCATAATGTTCATCCGATAAAGAGTTTTGGGCCAGTATTATTTGATATTGAGATAGGAGCTTCATTTCCATATTTTACTAGACATACATACACCTTCGCGAATACTTGGATAGGCGTTCAGGCATATTTTCAGGCTTGGTAGGTAAATTATTCTTATATTTTACATAATCGTATGAAAAAAAATAAACGTTCTATTTGGAGCTGGGCACTATATGATTGGGCAAATAGCGCTTATGCCACTACAGTCATGGCAGGGTTTTTCCCCATTTTCTTTAAAGAGTATTGGGCTGATCCTAATAATCCAAATCAAAGTACATTCTATCTTGGTATGGCTAATTCAATTTATGCAATTGTGGTTGCAGCGATCGCGCCTTTTCTAGGAGCAATTGCAGATCAAGGTTCCAAAAAGAAAAAGTTTCTTATCTTTTCTGCCTTTTTAGGATCAATCATGACAGGGGGACTGTGCATAGTCAATCAGGGGTATTGGCAAATGGCGGTATTATTTTATATGATAGCAACGATTGGTTATGCGAGTGCAAATATTTTTTATGATTCCCTTCTACCTGATATAACTACTGAAAAAAATGTAGATTCGGTGTCATCTCTAGGATATGGCCTTGGTTACCTTGGTGGAGGTTTGTTGTTTTTATTAAATGTAATTATGTATTTGAAGCCTCATTTATTTGGTATTCCAGATGGTGCAACGGCGATTAGAATTTCCTTTTTAAGTGTCGCAATCTGGTGGATCGTATTCACTATTCCTTTAATATTGTTTGTATCTGAAGCAAACGATGATAAGTCTGTTTATATGGGCAAAGCTATTACTATGGGTTGGAAGCAATTAATAGATACATTCAAAGAAATACGTAAAATGAGAGTTGTTGGTTTATTCCTATTGGGATATTTTTTCTATATTGATGGAGTGGATACAATAATAAAAATGGCTGTAGACTATGGAATGTCTTTGAATTTCCCAAATGAGAGTTTAATTATTGCTTTATTGATTGTTCAATTTATTGCTTTTCCAGCTGCTTTAATATATGGATGGTTGGCAGAAAAGATTGGAGTCAAAACAGGAATAATGATAGGTATCATTGGTTACTCAATCATTACATTTCTTGGCTATTTTATGACAAAAGTAGTGCATTTTTATGTTCTTGCTGTATTAATTGGACTCTTTCAAGGAGGCATACAAGCGCTTAGTCGAAGTTTATATACTCGAATTATTCCACCATCTAAATCAGCTGAGTTTTTTGGATTTTATAACATGTTTGGTAAGTTTGCTGCAATTATTGGTCCAGCTCTTATGGGTACTGTTACTATTATTTATGGAGATGCAAGGGTGGGTATATTATCAATTTTATCATTGTTTATCCTTGGAGCATATTTTTTAAGTAAAGTAGATGTCGAAGAAGGGAAACGAATTGTAAAAGAAGGATTATAATAAGATTTTATTTTTATAAAAAAAATGTTGACTGAAAATAATAATTATAGATAATATATGATATAGCCTCGCTGGTGTGGCGTGCTCTTCAGAGAAAAAAATTTTTCTCGAGGGTTTATTAGCGAGGCTATATTATTATATTATTGGATATAATTATATTTATATAAAGTAAAACATGAAATATTCTGCAAAATATAGTCAGTTAGTAATGCCCGATGATGCCAATAATGTTGGTACGTTATTTGGTGGACAAATGATATCTTGGATGGATCTTGCTGCTGCAAAGGTTGCATACCGTTTTTTGCAAGGTGCTGGAGTAGATGGTGCTTTAACTCGGGCCATTGAAAAAGTTGAATTTAGAGAACCGGTATATCCAGGGGAATGGGTTAATTTTGAAGGTTATGTATCCAAAGCGGGAAATTCATCATTTGAGGTTGTTATAGATGCTTATGCTGAAGGATCTGAAATCAAAAAGAGATTGGCCTGTACTGCAATTATTACAATGGTGGCAGTAAAGAAGAACTCTAAGAATGAATATCTTAAAGCTCCGCATGGGCGTTCTTTATAGAATACTATGTCTTGAATAGTATATTCTTATTGTGATAAATTAGGACTAACACTTGCTTTAAGGTAGGTGTAAAAAGAATGAAGACTACTCCACATACCGGTCTCCTAATATTTTGTGCAGTTTTTATTATCTCAGGCTGTGGATATACTTTTGCCCCCAAATATTCTGATCCAGTATATACCCAACGCGCCCCATTAATTTCATTGAGATATGAATACCAAGATATTCAAATAAAGGCACCAGTTCAATTAGTTAATACATTGCCAGAAGCATATCAGGTTTATATATACGATAGAGAGAATGAAGTAGATCCTATTTTTGCTGCAACATATATGCCAGAAGAGAATATCGAAGTATTCCTTCCGCAGAACACACTTTCTAGTGAAAAAAATGGAAATTTATTTGTTATTTATCCTCAAGGACCAGATATGCCGGAGATTAAACATCAATTTACAGGTGTACGTTATGGAGTAATATCTCTTCCCGTAAGCAAGATAATTAAAACTCCAGCTGTGATTGAGGGGGTAGTATTTCGAAGATACGATGAAAGAATGCTCGGGGGTATTCAATTAGTTGCTACAGATTCTACAGGAAGAACATTTTATACAAAATCTCGTATGGATGGAGATTATCGATTTGAACTACCTAATGAATATGGTTACCGTAGTGATATTATTGTTTCTGCTGGTGTAGGCTCTTTGTTTCCTGTGGTAAATAAAGATGCAGCTTTTAATGGAAACTTTGATTTAGATATTGATTTTGCATTGGGTCCAAGTAAAGATTTTGTTGATAGAGGTAATTTATATATTGCAAAAAAGAATCTAACACATTTTCGTGAATCATCTGCAAATGGATCTATTACACATTTCCTGCTATCTAAAAATGATATTATAGCTGTTACTCAGGTATCTGGTAATAGGTTATATGGCCTTGTGGAGGTTTTTTGGTCTGATGATAATTCTGAGATGATTCCAGGGTGGATCCGAGAGCAAGATGTGATTTATGCTGGAAACTATTTTATGAGTCCACAAGATGATCTTGAGCTAGCAAAACAATGAAATACTTATTAATAATTTTTATTTTAATATCGCATCTGATTGGTCAGGTAACTTTAGATATTAAAGTTCTTCCAAAAGGAGCAACAGTAATCTTAGATGGAAAAGAAATTGGGTCTGCTCCTGTAAAAGGTTATTCAGTACGGCCTGGGTTGCATGAAGTTCGTTTAGAAGCAGATGGGTATGCACCAGCTACCCATGAAATATCTGTACAAGATGCGAAGAGACTGGTTGCTGATTTTATTCTTAATCCGATGTATAAAATAAAATTTCGCGCAAAAGAAAAAGGTCTCACTTTTGAATTGAATGGAGAACATACGTGGCGCGATGAAAAGATAAAATTAAATCTTGAAGCGGGTCCCCATCGCTTACGTGTATACTACCTAGATGAACTATTTGATGACCAAGTTATTATTGCTGATCGTAATGCAGAGTTTATTTATACTCGATATCAACCTGAATCAGGATCTAATTGACCCCTAGATATAAAGTATTAATTATTTCTATAACTTTTTTTGGTATAATTAAAAGTGCTGATTATACCGGAAGCATTGCATTCATTGATGTAACTATGGATAGCGCTTCTATAGTCCAATACGGAGAACTTTTTTCATCTATGTCATCTCAGTTGCAAGCAACACCACAAATGAGAGTTATTGATCCTGAAATAGTTTTATCTGTTGTGGGTCAATATACCGATCTTAATGATCCTGAAAGACAAATGCCTGATAGGGAGATAATTGTAAGTATTGGGCAAGAGTTATCTGCTGACTATGTGATGTATGCAGGGACAAAAGTTGGGCAATATGGATCGATATTGTCGGGAGAAATAATTTCAACTCGATCGGGAGGCGCTATTAGTACAATACAAATAAATATTCTAGATGTAATTAATGCGTTAGAAGCAGAATCTAATATTGCTTCTTGGGCATTGATCGGTGAAGATCCTCCATATGAATTAATGCAACCAAGAAGAGATCTATTCCCCAAGCATCCTAAAGATATTAAAGAGGATAAAACTCCATTCGGCGCTCTTTGGAGATCAACGGTTGCACCGGGCTGGGGACAATTTTATTCAAATAAGAGATTACCAGGTTTTGCTTTCCCATCTGTTGAAGCAGTACTTTTTGGAATACTATTCTTTAACTTTACACAGTATTCTTCGGCAGTTAAAAGTTTACAGGAATCTTCGAAATTATATGATAAAGAAACAGATCCTGATGAGGTATTGCGACTACGCAAAGAGACAATAGGATTTTATAATGCTCATAAAAGTTATAACAAAGCAATGATTAACAATGGAATTATGATTGGAACAGTATGGGCAATTAATGCTATTCATGCATATGTTGCTGGTCCGAGGCCTCAAAGGTTTATTCATGGACCCGAACCCTATCGTCGTAAATAAATAAAGTGGTTAAAGTGGATTTCAATCAGTTGGTATAATCGTTATCAGCATTTTGAAGAACTATCTTACACTACTTTATCAAAAAATAATTAGACTTGAGTTTATTTCTATTGGATTTCTAAGTACTATTATTTTTTTTTCTTGTAAGACATATGAAATAAAATTAGATAATCCAATAGATGTGATAGCCGATTCTATTGCTGGAGTCTTTCCCCCAGCATTAACGATGCATCCCCTTACGCAGATTGTTTCCAATGGTGATTCTGTTACAATAGGAACATATATTATTGATCATGATACTACCTTAGCAGGAGTACATGCCCATATAACTTACAATGCGGAGTTAATACAACTTGACACGATTCTACCAGGTGTATTATTGACTAATAATGGAGCCAATACTCCTTTGTTTACTTATTCAGTTGTTTTTGGAACAATTGATATATTTGCTTGGTACTTGGGAGAAGAAGGTGCTTTATCTTATGTCACTGAAACAGGACATATTGCTGAATTATATTTTACGGCACTTAATAGTGGTGAAACACTTGTAGAATATGATACAACGCAGTGTGAGTTAGTTACCCCATTAGATGAAATAATTTCTATTCAAGGGATCAGAAACGCTTCTGTCACAATCCAATGAAGTCTATAGTTACAAAAAACATGTTCTTTATTATGGCAGTTTTTTTTCCATTTAGCATAATATATAGTACCGATACTGATCCAGGAGATTTTGTTGTTAAAGATGGGACTACTACTTATGAAAATCTTCCATTTGTTGAAACATTTTCTGGGGGTTCAGGGACGAATTTTGATAAATGGGTATCTGCACAAGTTACTCATAGCGCAGGGAACAGTTTTAATTTTAGTAGTACGACTGATGATTATGATTGTGACGATGGTTCTTGTAGTAATGATGATCAATATTATTCATCTTTTACTCCTCCAGATTCATTCTACCTAGATGGACAAAGTAGTGTAGAAGTTTGGAAAAAAAATTCATCTGCGCCAAATTGGTCTTCTTCTCCTGTGGCTATATTTAGGTATTCTCATACAAGAGATTACTCAACAGCAATGTATTCCCCATTAATTAATATTTCAGAATTCTCTGATATAAAAATATCATTTGATATGTATTTTGATGCTTGGGAGAGCACAACAACGAATGAATATCTTGAAGTTGAATATTGCACCGGTTCAGGATGGGAAAATGCCTTAACATTTCTTGCGGATGCCTCTTTGGGTGCGGTAGATATTCCCTGGGGGACAAATAGTTTTTTCTTAACTGGGTTAAGAGATATAGATACATTACAAATTCGTTTTAGATCTCATGGAACGTATTCATATAATATTAACTTCTGGTATCTTGATAATGTTAAGATTTATGGTGCTCCAGTATTGAACACTGTAAATATTACAGGACCTGTTGATAACCCAACAGGTGCAGTCAATAATGATGATGTAACGTTATCCATGACTTCTAATACTGATTTAATTGCCCCGCCTACAGTGATAATGAATGGAGAATTTATTTCTAGCACAGGAAGTGGAACAGACTACTCTGCAACCAAAACAATTTCGGCAAATGATGCTGAGGGACCATTGTTATTTTCAATTGATTTTATTAGTTCTGATAATATTTCAGGCCAAACCGTAACGCAAACAACCAATAGTTCAAAAGTTATTGTTGATCGCATTGGTCCCATAGCATATAATACTGGGCATATATTTCCTAGAGGTGGAGAGCCTTGGACAAGGGATCAGGTATGGAATAGTATTAATACAAATCTAGAAGTGTATTTAACACTGCCTCCAGATACTGCTATTTCAGATTTTAATGTCCTAGATGGATGGAGTCGATTTTATAATGATAATTCAACCAGTGTTACAAGCCATGGGACAAATGGTTTACAATTAAATACATTAACATTGGAAGTATGGGCTAAAGTACAATCTGCAGATACATATGATGGGATGATTTCATATGGACAAGCTGTTGCTGGCAATGAATCAGGATATGGTTTTGTTTATTTTAATGGATTATGGAGATTTTTTCTTGTAACAGACAGCTCTCCTCAAGATCAATGGGAATCGAATCCTTCAACTAGTATTCAGAATGGAGTATGGACTCATTTAGCAGGAACTTATGATGGTTCAGAAATCAAGATTTATAAAGATGGGGTCTTAGTTAGCGCAGTAAATCGGACAGGAAATGTAGATTATGATCATGTTTCAGGTTCAGAGTTTTTTATTGGTAAGTTTAAAAATGATGCAAACTTTAATTATTTCAATGGCCAGGTTTGTGATGTCAGATTATGGAATTATGCAAGAACTGAATCAGAAATCGCAGGGTTTCGTTCTTGGACACTAAATGGCAATGAAACAGGTTTAGTCAGTTACTGGAAAATGGGGGAGGGGACTGGAACGGTTCTAAATGATGCAACTGGGAATAGTAATGGTGCATGCGATGCTACAGGATGGCTTAATAATGCACCTACAACATTGATCAATCCGACTCTTCTAGATCCAATATATGATCCCAATGCTCTATTGGGAGCAAATGTGAAAATGAGAATTAGCGTCAATGATGGTGCATTTACTGATTTTGGTGAAAATCATACAATTGCTACCAATGATTTAGTGGATTCAATGAGTACGATTACTAGTGCAGAATTTTTAGAAAATGTTCCTGGATTTGTTGAGGGCGCACGTTTAAAAATAACAACGAAATTAATCGATAATGCGGGAAATGAAACTATAGGTAATCGTTCTGTTGATACGTTGCTGGTAAAACAAGTATTAAATAATGCAAACCCAATTTCGATTTCATCTGATAATGCTGATACAACATATGCAAAAATTGGTAATACAGCTACGATATCTTTTACTACAGCAGAAGCTGTACTTACACCAACGGCAACTATTCAAACGAATAATGCAACTGTTACCAATGTAAGTGGAAATGAATATACTGCTACATATACATTTGCTGGTGGCGAGACAAATGGACCAGTCGTCTTTTCTATACCATATCATGATACATTTGGCAATCCTGATACACTTATTAATGTTACAAATAGTTCAACTGTAATCTATGATGATGTGACTCCTAGTGTATTTATTACGACCTATTCTAATAATAATAATAATGGTTATGCCAAACTTGGCGATAGTGTTTTTGTAAAACTCCAGTCAAATGAAAAACTTCGATCTGCTGCAGTGAATGCAAATATTTTAAATAAAGTAGCATCCATAGTAAGTAGCAATGATGATTCAACATTTATAGCAAGTATTGTAATAGAGAATAGTGACCAGGAAGGGACAATTGGTTTTACGTTTAATTATCAAGATTTTTCAGGGAATTCAGATACAAGATCGTCAACTGATAATAGTTCTAGTGTGATTTGTGATATGACTAATCCTTCAGCGTATACTACCGGATTGGTAGTGCCTGCGGGAGGTACAGTTGCTCAGCGGTTTTGGAATAGTACAAATACTGGATTAAGTATCACAATCCCTATTGATAATGATCTAACTTTAACAGAAGGTGTTGCTCACCCATATATTATTTTTAATGCCCCACCATCACGTCAATTATTTCCTCCTGGTTATAATATAGAAGCAAATCATATTGGTACAGATTATACAATTACTTTTCCAGACTCAGTTTTTGAAGGAATAACTGGTTTTGCAGAAAATGCCTCTGTAGAAATATATAGTATTATGTGGGATGCTCCTCATAACTCAACAACAGGTGATACAAGTTCTTCAATTTTAAAGATTGATCAAACTAGTCCAACGTTAATAGGGAAAACAATTTTTTCTACAAATAATGATCCTACGAGAGCAATACTTGGAGATACGGTTTATATTCAGTTTACCGGAGAATTAGAGGGGATTGATACTGTTTCAGGTACAATTGGAGGACAGTCCTTCGATGGGTATGAGCATATTAATGGTTTCTCTTCAAGAGTTTTCAGACGAATGACAGGAGCAGAGACTGAAGGTATATTGCCATTTGTTTTATCTGCAGGAGATACTGCCAGAAATATGAGTTCAAATTATAATTCTGTTGATGATGGTAGTAGCGTTGATTTTAGTGCTGCAGGTCCAGAAGTTTTATTATTAAAAATTAAATCCAATAGTAGCTACGGAGATTCATTGGCAAGACCAGGAGATTCAATTATTGTCGAATTAAGAACAGATATGCCAATTAATTTAACCAGCTCTGAGATTAATTCTAGAACAGCAGAAGATGAATCCCCAGCAAATAATCGTTATTTATATCATATTATTGCTGGGAATGAGGATCAAGATGGGATTGTTCCATTTGTTATAGATTATACAGATTTAAATGGAAATGATTATGGGGATATAACAACAACGACAGATACTAGTTATGTTAGATTTGATGGTACTGATCCAGTATTTCCCATTGTATCAATTTCATCCAATGCTGCTGATTCATCCCTAGCAGGTGCAAATGATACGATAATATTGACATTCCGTGTTCATGAGCGTGTTTCAGCTTCTTCAGTAACAATATTAAATAATCCAGCAAATTCAATAACTGCACTAAATAATAATTATTTTCAGGCCAGGTATGGGTTAACTGGTTCAGAAAGTGAAGGTAGAGTTAGTTTTACAATCAATGCTGTTGATTTAGTTGGAAATAGTTCTAGTATTGATAGTACTTCCAATAATTCATATGTCCTTTTTGATCAAACTCCACCAGCAAGCTTTACTGTAGGACAGGTAATTAGTAGTGGTGGTACAGTTGTGAATGGATTTTGGAATAGTACAAACCAAAATATATTAGTTACTGTGCCAATCGATAATGATATTAGTTTAATTGATGGTGCGGTACAGACCTTAGTTAGTTTTGATGGAGGCGATACTTTAGAAATAGGAGATTTGAATACTATTGCAGAATCAAATGTAAATGATACTATCACAATATCAATTAGTAGGATAGAGTTTATTAACTCAGAAAATTATGCGGAGGGATCATTAGCTTTATTCACTGCTCGAATTAATGATTTTGCAGGGTATACGAGAATTGGAGGCGCAAGCGCAAATCAGATAAAAATAGATCAAACAGGACCTATCCTTGATAGTATAGCCATTGAATCAGATAACCTATATTCAAATCAAGGAGCGAAATATGGTGACGATGTATCTGTTACATTTCGTCCACAGGAAGAAATTATGACACCCTTTGTTTTAATTGCAGGTGATACGGCTGATAATATTACGAGAATTGGAGATAATTGGATTGCTACAAGAACAATGCAAGTAACAGATGTTGAAGGGATTATATTATTTAATTTTACTCCTTATGATTTAGCTGGTAACCCTGGAGGTGCCAGTACACAATCGACTAATAATTCAAGAGTGATTCTTGATAATTCATCTCCATTTATTAATTATTTGTACGAATGTAGTGTATTGGAAGATAAAGATTTTACTCCTAGCACCGATTCTTTACGATTGGGAATGGATGGTGGAGATTTACTATCTGGTGTATTACGGTTTGGTTTTGCAGTAGGTACTTCACCTGGTGTAGGGAATGTAATACCCTGGGCTGAGACGAATGGTATTGCAGATACGTTATTAGAAGGGTTAACGCTTCAACCGAATTTTCAGTATTTCGCAAGTGCATATGCTGTTGATTGGGCAGGCAATATTTCTGATACAATTTTAGGAGATGGTTTTGTTGTTGATATTGTTGCTCCTTCTATTGGAAGTATTAATGATGGTTTTGATATCAGCGATGAGCTTGATTGGACTATTGATT
>CAYTYA010000042.1:0-13749 GCA_964442015.1 uncultured bacterium | reverse complement strand
CTGTAGATGCCATTTCTTCCCGCATATAGCTAATTACTTTTTCTGATGCTTTATTACCTGACATGTCAACAGCAGTTGCCGCCCCAATTGTTCCTCCGCCCGTCATATATATTTTTTCACAAGATAAAGAAATTAAAGCACCAGCAGAAATTGCCCTTCGGTTTATAAATGCTACCGTTAGAACATCCGAATCCAGAATCGCATCTTTTATCTGTGTTGCTGCATCAACTCGTCCACCAAATGTATCAATATCAAAAATTATTGCTTGAGCCTGATTTTTTTCAGCTTCATCAATAATTCTTTCAATAAAAGTTGGTAAACCAAGATCAATAACCCCTTGAATGGGTACGCGATATACTACTTGATTAGCAGAATGTAAATTTGTCGCATTAACAAAATAGTAGATTGTTAAAAAAAGAATTTGTTTGTTTATCTTAATCAAAATTCCTCGGAAATTCAATATTGACCTATAAGAAATTACCTTAGATTCAGTTAAAACGTACCACACAATTCAACAAATGAAGCTTAAATATCGTATAACATATAATTTATTGAAGCTACTATCAAATTTGGTGCAATCTTTAGAACCAAGTACACAATTTAATTATGCTAATAAACTTGGATTTGTTTGCTATCATTTCTTAAAAATAAGGCAAAAAGAAGCACGTAGAAACATATCCATAGCATTTCCCAAATTATCAGAAAATAAAAGAGAGAATATATTAAAAGATACATATAGGTTTTTTATATATAGTTCCATGCAGTTTCTATCCTTACCAAAAAGTGTTACACATGCAAATATTTCTATAAATGGGGAGAAATATTTACATGAAGCGCTTAGTAAAAATAAAGGTGTATTATTGGTTTCTGGTCATTTTGGGTTATGGGAACTACTGCTAGGTTGGTTTGGTATAAATAAATATTCATTATTACTCATTGGTCAAAAACAAAAGAATGTTGGTGCAGATAGATTTATTAATGAACTGCGAAAAAGTAATGGTATAAAGATTTTACCAAGAAAATCCTCTCTTGAATTGATGTATAGCGCTTTAGAAAATAATGATATTTTAACCTTAGCAAGTGATCAGGACGCAAAGAAAAGTGGAGTATTTATTAACTTTTTTGGGGTAAAGGCTTCTACTCCTAAAGGTGCTGCTTTATTCCATTTAAAATCTAAATCTCCCATTATATTTGTTACATGTCATATGAAAAATATAAACAAATATATTTTAAATATTAGACCAGTTAAAATACCAAATAAATCAGATATCGAATCTATTACAATAGCTTATACTTGTTTGCTTGAGAATATTATAAAAAAACATCCCGATCAATATTTTTGGTTTCATAGACGATGGAAAACTAAACCATCTTAATTAATTATGATAAAAAATATTCCTATAGATCATCCAGAAATATATTCTTTTTGCAAAAATTCACTTGATAAAGGTGAAGTTATAATTTACCCTACTGATACGCTGTATGGCTTTGGTGTGGATGCTAGAAATAAAACAGCAATAAAAAAATTAAATAGGATTAAAAGAAGAAGCTCTCCTATGAGTATAATTGTGAAAAATTTTGATCAACTATCTAGCTATACAAAACTATCTAAAGAAAAAAAGAAATTTGTTCAAAAAAACATTAGTAATAAAACCACATTCATACTACCAGGAATTGATGGTATAGTTCATAAATCCATTATGAGTAATAATAATTTAATTGGTTTTCGTATACCAAATAATACTATTGGACCTAAACTGGTATCAAAAATAGGATATCCAATTACAACAACAAGTGTTAACCGACATGGAAGTAAACCAATGAATAATCCTGAGGAGATGATTAATGAGTTTGAAAATGAAGTTGATATTATAATAAATGCAGGTGAGTTGCCCGCATCAAAGGGATCAACTATATATATACTAACAAATGATCAATTTCGAATTTTGAGATAATGAAAAATTTCATCATAATAACTATATATTTATTAACAATAATTAATGCTGGAGAAAAACTACCTTTTAATATTGGAGAAAAATTAATTTATGATGTTTCTTTTGCTGGGATTAAAGCTGGAAAAGCATTCTTAGAGGTTTTAGGCGATAATAAGAACAATAATTCCAATGAAATTCATATAAGATTTACAGCAAAAACCTCTTTCCCGTTTAGTTCAATTTATTCCATTAATGATCAGATTGATACATGGTTAGATAGCGAGGATTTATTTTCAAAAAGAATACTGAAGAGTATAAATCAGGGAAACTATTCGAAAGAGTCTGAAACAATAATTGATAATAAAAATTTTATTTCGATAACAAATAAAGATACTACGAATATTGAAGGATATATTTATGATCCATACTCGCTGTTTTATGTTCTTCGTACAAAACCATTAATAATTGGAGAGACAATTAAAATAAATACTTTTGGGGGAAAGAAGATTACGCCTATTCAGATAATTACTAAATCTGAGGAGGTTATAAATACTATTTATGGTTCTTTCAATTGTTTGGTTGTAAAACCATTTCGAAAAGGAAGCACTTTATTAAAAAATAAAGGCGATATGATGATTTGGTTTAGTAATGATAAAAAGAAAATACCAGTTCAAATAAAAATAAAATTGCAGTATGGATCTATGTTATTAAAAATAAAAGAAATCAATTTGTAAATAATCGACCTATATCATTTATCATAACTGTGGCCATTAATAATAATAAAAATGCCATTCCTATTTGTTGAATTATCATTCTTGTTTTTAATGTGAATTTTCTTCTTAAGATTGATTCCGCTAAAATAATGAATACGTGACCGCCATCTAGCCCAGGAATTGGTAAAAAATTGATAAAAGCTAAATTGCAACTTATGATTGCCATAAATCCAAATAATGAAATAATTCCTGCTCTTGCGGTCTCACCAGCAATCTGCGCTATTAAAATAGGCCCACCAAGGTCTCCTACAGATGCTTGGCCAGAAATTAATAATTTTATTGATAATACAACTAATCCAAGGCCGCCGACTGTAGAGGTGACTCCTAATTGAGAAGCTCTAATTATACCAATTGGTTTATAAATTAACTCTGGAGCAATACCAATCATACCCAGGGTGTCCAATTTACCATCTATAGGAAAAACTCTAAATGTTGTATAAATGTCTATTGAGCTTTCTTTGCCCTCTCTAACATACGTTATATTGATTGACTTATTTGGTTGTTCTTGAATTGTGCTTGAAAGATCTGACCAAGTACTAATACTGTAATCATTAACTTTAATTATTTTATCTCCAGGAAGAAGATTTGCATTTTTGGCTGGAGAATCTTCCTGAACGCTATATATAACTGGCTTATCTTCAGAAGTTGGAACTCCTTGATACCAAGCAAGAGATGTAAATATAACAAAAGCTAATAATATATTCATTATCACACCAGCGCTCATTACCCATATTTGAGCCCACACAGGTTTACTCATAAGCTCATATGGCTCATTTTGAATTGTTCCATCCATGCTTTCATCAATCATTCCTGCTAACTTGACATACCCGCCTAGTGGAACTATTGCAAAACAATATTCTGTGCCACTTCCTTTTCTTTCGGGGATATCTATATTCCAAGTCTTTACTATATCCCAATTAATTTTATCCATCTCATTCTTTTTATAAAAAAATAAATTTATCTCAAAACCTCCATCAACTGAATTGACAGTAAACAGACGTGGTGGAAAACCAATTGAAAATCTATCTACTCGAACACCTACAGACCGTGCGGCAAAAAAATGTCCCAATTCATGGATGATAACTATCACGCCCAAAACAAATATAAATGCTAAAATTGTAGTCATTAATGAGATCCCTTACTTTTTATCAACTTCTTTCATTACGAATTCATATGTCCAAAGTTCCAATTCTAATAATTCCTCCAAGCTTGGATGCTTTATCAAATCATGTGCATTACAAGCTTTTTCAATGATATCAGGTATATCAGTGAATTTAATCCTTTTATTTAAAAAACTATAAACAGCATTATCATTTGCTACATTAAGTACCGCTGGCGCTGATCCTCCAATACGCAATGATTCATATGCTAGCTCAATACATGGAAACTTTTCTATATCCTTCTCTTCAAAAGTTAGTGTACCAATTTTAGCCAAATCAAGTTCATCCCATTCAGTTAATGCATGCGTAGGGTATGTTAGAGCATATTGAATTGGTATTTTCATATCAGGAATTCCCAACTGAGCCTTTATAGATCTATCATTAAACTCAACCATGGAATGTATTATAGATTGAGGATGAATCAATATATCAATTTGATTTATTTGAAGATCAAATAACCAACGTGCTTCAATCACCTCTAATCCTTTATTCATCATCGTTGCTGAATCAATTGTTATTTTATTTCCCATACTCCAATTAGGGTGATTGAGAGCTTCTTTTAAAGAAATTTCTGAAAAAGTATGTAAATCTCTTGTTCGAAAAGGACCACCGCTTCCTGTTAAAATAATTCTTTTAACATCTTCTATATTCTCACCTACTAAGCATTGCCAAATAGCTGAATGTTCACTATCTACAGGATAAATCTTTGCTCCGCTTTCATTCATTATATTATTTATTAAATCTCCCGCCATGACCATACTCTCTTTATTGCTTAATGCAACATCCACACCCGCCTTCAGAGAATTAATTGTTGGTTCCATCCCGGCAGATCCAACTAATCCATTCATTACTAAATCTAAATCATCTCTTTTAGAAATCTCTAATAAGCCATCTCTACCAAAAAGAATTTCAATATTTTCTTTTTCTAAAGCTGTCTTAATATCTTCAGCATTGGAATCGTTAACAACAGCCAAAGCTTTAGGTTGATACTTTTTTGCCTGTTCTATAATCAAGTCTATATTTTGAAAAGTAGATAGATATACAACATCAAATTTATCTTGTAGAGTATCGATTACATTCAATGTATTGACACCTATTGAACCAGTAGAACCAAGTATAGAAATCTTTTTAGTCATTATTATTCAAATTTCTTTTGGAAACTAATTGAAAACTGAGAAAAATCAATATTTAAACGTATTTGAGGAGAAACATTCCATTTGAAAAATGAAAATATTTTACCTAGCATAATATAATTAACAGATCCTGAAATGTTATTTGGTATTTCTTCATTATTTATATTAAAAATTCTGCTATTAAACTGATTATTCCCAAGTCCTATATAAAATGGAAATAAATTAAATAAATTTGACTTTATAATAGAAAAATCGAATGTTCTACAATTAATATATTTTGGTCCATCCATTTTCCCTACACTCAAATCAGCAATCCATAAACTTGGATTATCTTTAACTAATCCCAATGTAAAACCATAACTAAAATAATTAATCACATCATTATGACTTGTGAAACCACCAATTTTTCCATTAAATCTTAAATTATTTGATATCAGTAAAGAACTGTGCAATAAAGGTAATCCTAATATTGATTTTTCAATAAAAGACATACTTGTTAAATCATATCCAAATGGAAATACTATGCTTAGATAAAAACGTTGATTTAAATCATTTTTTAATAATTGATGATGTCCAAGTGAAAAAGATGTGCTTCTAATTAACGGTTTAACAGATAATACAAATTTTGATCCATCAACCTCTGAAATATCATAAGAAGGAAATTGCCCAAATAATAAATGCATTATAATAAAAAGTTCTATGAAAATTAATTTCATAAAATATATAAAGAGGATTATATAATCCCACGTTCACTATTATCAATAAAATTAATAATATTTTTTACTTCTTCATTATCAGATAAATTATTATTTATAGTATCTAAAGCTTTTGATCTAGTTAGGTTCGAACGAAAATACATTTTATAGGCTTTTTTAATTTTAGATAATGTATCTAAAGAAAATCCTCTTCTTTTTAAACCAATTGAATTGATTCCCCCGAATTTTAAAGGTTCTCCAACAGCTAAAATATAAGGGGGGACATCCTGAACAGCTCGAAAGCCACCACCAATAAATACATGGGTTCCGATTTTACAAAATTGATGAATAAGGACACCACCACCTAAAGAAGCATATTCTCCAATTTCTACATGACCACCAAGTGTAGACATATTTGCCATAATAACATTATCACGAATAATACAATCATGCGCAATATGGACTGCTGCCATTAATAATACATTGCTCCCAACTTCAGTTTTTCCAAGGGCAGATGTTCCGCGATTAATTGTTACATTCTCTCTTATTATGGTATTATCACCTATTAAAGTTTCAGTATCTTCACCTGCAAACTTTAGATCTTGAGGAATTTCACCTATACTACAATTGTGAAATATTTTGCTATTACTACCAATTTTGGTCCCACTACAAACAGTGGTACAATTACCTATAATTGTATTATTACCAATTGAGACATCATCCTCAATAATGGAAAAAGGACCAACCTGGACATTTTTTCCTAAATTAGCATTTGCGCTAATAAGCGCGGTGGAATGTAATTTTGTAGTGATCCTACGACCCTGCTCTATTAACAATATTTGCCATTAAATTGGCTTCTGCGACTAATTTATCATCTACGAAAGCTTTTCCTATGAGCTTAACAGCTCCTAAGCGAATTTTTGCAAGTTCCATTTCAATTTTTACTTGATCTCCTGGTACTATAGGGCTACGAAATTTTGAATTAGTTATTGATGAAAATAACATATTCTTTTTTAAAGGTTCTGGAACATTATTTAATACTAGAAACGCTCCAGCTTGCGCCATGCTTTCCAATATTAAAACTGCTGGCATAATTGGTTGTGAAGGGAAATGTCCAGCAAAATATGGCTCGTTTATAGTAACGTTTTTAATTGCTGTAAGAGTTTTACCATGCTCAATGTCTATTATACGATCAATCAAGACCATTGGATATCTATGAGGAAGAAGCTCCAAAATATCCTGGATATTAAATTGTGACTTTTTATCCAAAATCTTATAAAATAATTAAGCTATAATTGATCTTTATACTCTTTACGAATCATTTTAACAAATTCAACATTACTTGCATGGCCGCTTCGGGCAGCAGTTACATGTCCTTTAATAGAAATTCCAAGTAAAGCTAAATCTCCAATTAAATCAAGTGTTTTATGTCTTACAGGTTCATTATGAAAACGCAATAACTTCCCATTTAAAATACCATTCTGTCCTTGAATGACTTTATCTTGAATACCAAATAATTTTCGCAAGTGATTAATTTCACCATTCTCAATTCTTCTATCAAGAATTACTACAGCATTAGATAAACTTCCTCCTTTAATCAATCCTTTCTCTCTTAGCTGTTCTACTTCACTCAAAAAACAAAAAGTTCTTGCTGGGGCAACATCCCTGGCAAAATCTTCTTCCATATTATAAATTGCTTCATATTGTGTTCCGAGTGCAGGTAAAGGATATTCAACTAAAAAAGTTACCCGAAAACTATCTGCAGGAACTACGTGTATATCAATTTCCTTCTTTGAGTCAGAATATACCACCGGCTTACTAATGTTTAATACATGTCTATCTTTCTTTTGCTCAATAAAATTTACTGATTGAAGCGCATCTACAAAATCTTTTGCACTTCCATCCATCACAGGTGCTTCTTTTGCTGTTAATTCAATAAGAACATTATCTAACCGCAAACCTGAAACAGCTGCCAAAGCATGTTCAACTGTATGGATTTTAACTCCATTTTGTCCAATAGTTGTCCCTCTTGAAATATCTATAACATGCTCAATATCAGCTCTTATTTCAGGGCTCCCGTTAATATCGGTTCTTGAAAATTGAATACCATAATTATCAGGGGCAGGCTTAAATGTAATAGTGCTTTCTACTCCTGTATGTAAACCAACTCCAGTACATGAAACAGATTTACTTATTGTTCTTTGTTTACGGTGAGTTTTTGTCACTTCTCTAAAATCTTTAATTGCTTTTTAATTTTTATTACTTCAGAATACAATGCATCTCTTTTATGCTGATCTCTTATTTCACGCGCTGGCATCCCAGCATATACTTTACCGCCAGAAAGAGATTTTGTAACACCTGTTTTAGCTGCTAATGTTGAGTGTGCGCCTATTGTTACATGAGGGGCAACACCAACATGTCCAGCAAAAATACAATATTCGCCTACATTAACACTACCTGCAATTGTAACCGCAGCTGTTAGAATACATCCTTTACCCAGACGTACATTATGAGCTAAATGAACATGATTGTCCAATTTGCATTGATCTTCTAAAACAGTATCCCCAATTGTGCCTCTATCTATAGCACAATTAGCGCCAATTTCAACTTCATTACCTATAAAAACATTACCATTTTGAGGTATTTTATGATGATTACCATCTTCTGTTACAAAACCGAAACCATCGCTTCCTATTATTGTACCACTATGAATAGTACAATTATTTCCTATTGTACAATCGTTATAAATATGAATATTTGAAAAAATATTACAATTATCACCGATTAAAGCATTTTTACTAATAGTCGTATTAGAACCAATTATAGTATTATCACCAATAATAACTCCATCCTCAATAACAGAAAAATTGCCAATAGTAATATTTTCCCCAATTTTTGCATTTGGTGAAATAAAAGCTGTCTTGCTTATGCCACTTTTTCTATCAATCGTATGAGAAAATTGACCTAGAATTTTAGCAATAGCTAATTGAGGGTTATTATGAATGATACCAGATTTATTGTTTAATAAAGAACTATCATCAACAACAATAGCAGAGGCCTTTGTTGATGATAAATATTTCTTATATTTTGTATTTCCTAAAAAGGTAATAGTCGACTCTTTACCATTTTGTATTTCAGAAACTCCTGAAATAATCATATTCTGATTACCCACAACTTCACCATTAACAAGTTTTGCTAAATCTAATAATGTTTTCAATGTATAATTATTTATTAATTTTCATCAGGCAGACTATATTTTCTTAATTCATATAAAACATCATCTGTAAGATCATAAGTTGGGTTCCCAAATAACAATGAAACTGATCCATCAATAATAAAATCATATTCTTTAGTTGCAGCTACTTTATCAACAGCGCGCTTTACTTTACTTAATATTTCGAATTCCATCTGTGCTTGTTTTTTATATAATTCACCTTCGGGTCCTACTTTTTGTGCTTGAAATGCCTGAATAGTTTGTTCTCTTTGAGCAATTTCTTGTTCTTTTTCTCTTCGCCATTCAGGTGAGCTCATAAGCCTTTGTGTTTCAAATGATTTTTTCATGCTATCTAAACTCATTAACATTGTCTGATATTCAAACTGTACTTTACGGAATTCCATTTGTAATTGAGATTCTGCATCTTTGAACTCTTCAAACTCTGCCCTTATACGATCAGATTGAACAAAGCCGATTTTACTCTGTGAATAAATAAAAGGGCTTGTTAAAAATAGAACAATAAAAGCTAAAAATATCTTTTTCATTATATTACCTTTCTTATTAAATATTATCTAAAAAACATTTCCAAAAATAATTGTATAATTCCATCCAGGGGGGTCACCACTGTTGTCTATTACATCAAACCCATACCCCATATCAAAACCTAATACACCCATCATAGGCATATAAAATCTTATTCCTACTCCTGCAGATCTTTTTAAAGTAAATGCACCATCTCTAGGCATATCAAATGATTCTGCCATATTAACTGTATTCCATACATTTCCCATTTCAGCAAACATTAAACCATAAATTACAGGGTTTTGAGAAATAGGAACACGAAATTCTGTTACTGAACGCAATAATGCATTCCCACCTGTTGGTCCAGGGCTAATGGAATTATCTGGGTATCCACGTAGCATATTTCCATAAGGCATTCCATTACCACCCATAATAAATTTTTCATCAAAAGGGATAATTGATCTTTGATCATCCAAATTATCTAATGGTTGAATAACGCCAATTTTAAAAGAGCTCATTAACACAAATTTCCAGAAAGTAGGGGCAAACCATTCCAAATTCAATACATGTTTGACAAAATCTTCATTTCCACCTAACAAATTTCCTGATAATGTTGTTTCCCATGTAAATTTTGAACCTTGAGTTGGGAATTCATGGTGGTTTCTTTTATCTCTAGTAATAACTTGTGTAATACTATTCCCAAAAGTTTTACCTAATCCATTCACATATTGATCTAATTCTTCCTGTGTCCCTTCATAGGTTTTTTGCATCGATCGAACTACCCAATAACCCCGAAAGTAATCATCGGGCCATTTAAACCGCCGACCCCATTGAATAGAACCTCCTCGCATCCTTAAATCCAAAGGAAAATAATAGTTAGTTCCTTGACCTCGATATGTGTAATAAATGGAGAACCCTACTCTATTTGGAGTATCAAATATCATTGGATCAACAAAGCTCATGCTAAAGCTCTTAAATTGAGAAGTTGGTTGAGATGAGTAAAAATTATATCTAGAGCCAATATTATAACTAATCATGAATTGCTGTCCCAAACCTCTAAAATTTGCAAACTCAATCCCCACTCCTCCGGATAAGCCATAAACTCCGCTATATCCTATATTAGCATTTGCTCGATCCGAAGACTTCTCTTCTACAACAATCTCTAAATCAATCTCGTCTTCATCCACTGGAGCAACGTCTGGCAATACATTTGCAAAGTAATTCAATCGAGCTAAATTGCTCTGACTTCGAATAAGCATCTCTCTATTAAATATATCCCCTGGAAAAATATTTAATTCTCTCCTAATAACATTTTCTCTTGTATGATCATTACCTATAATAGATATATTTCGTACACTAACTTGATGATTTTCAATTATTGGAAAATGAATATCAATAGAATCTTCGCCTATTGGAACAAACTGTGGTTCTATGCGGCTATATATATATCCTCGATCCATATATAGACCTTGCATATTATTATATACTGCAACATTAAACTCTTCTTCATTATAATAATCGCCTTTTTTAAGATTTAATGCTCTTTGTAATTTATAAGTATCAAATAAAGTATTTCCATCCCAAGAAAAATTTCTATATTTATATCTGATCCCTTCATTAACCTTAATAACGATATCAATATTTTTAAATTTGGGGTCTGAAATAGTTGTGTCTGAAATTATATGAAAATCACGATATCCATTATTTCTGTAAAACGCTTCTAACGCTAATTTGTCTTCTTTGAAATTATTTTTATCAAAAAATGATCTCCAAAATAAATACCATCTTTGTTGTTTTGTTTCTTTTAAAACTCTTCGTAAACGAAAATCAGAATAAGATTCATTCCCAGCAAAAATAATTTTATTAATTTTAACTTTATCATTTTCTTTAATAGTAAAAACAATATCTTTTGTTAATGCATTTTTTTTCGCATCTTTTTCTGATTCTTGCTTGTCTATTTTACTGTTGGGCTCTACTAGCTGTGCATTAATTTCAGCAAGTAAAAAACCATCTCCTGCATAAAAATTCTTTAATTTTGTAATAGATTCAATAAGAGAATGGGGTTTGATCCTCTGACCTTTATATAATTCTAATTCATCTTGTAACTGCTTATCTTTTAATCGTTTATTTCCTTTATATATTACTGTGCCCAAAATTGGATTTTCTTCAACATGTATTGATATAAATAAACCTTCGGACGTCTCCTTGTTAATGACAATCTGTACATCCTTAAATAAGCCTAATTGCCAAAGTCGTTTTACAGCCCGGGAAAAATCAGTAACATTAATTAATTCATTTTGTCTAAGACCAGATGTGTATCTAATCATTGTTTCAGCAGCAAGGGTATTACCTTCAACATCTACACCAAGTAGTGTCACATCCTGTTGTGCATATATGTGAATAGTGCAAAAAAACACTAACAACCACTTTATAAATATTTTTTTAACCATAGTATTACTTTGGTACCTTTCCAAATCTACGATCACGACTTTGGTAATCTTCTATAGCTTTCAATAATTCATTTTCTCGGAATTCGGGCCAATATTTCTCTGTAACATATATTTCTGAATATGCAATTTGCCAAAGTAAAAAATTGCTTAATCTAAATTCACCACCAGTACGAATTAATAAATCAGGGTCTGGTATATTGGATGTATCCAATTCACTTATAATATCACTTTCTTTAATCTTATTTGGGCTGACTTCACCATTTATTGCCTTAGTTGTAATGCTTTTTACCATACGTAAAATTTCATTTCTACTACCATAACTCAAAGCTAGTATTAAACTAAGGCCTGAATTATTTTTTGTTAATTCCAATCCTTCTTCCATTCCTTTTCTTGCGTTCTCTGGTAAATCATTCAAATTTCCAATCGTCATCAAACGAACATTGTTTTTATTCAAATCTTTTATCTCATGTCTAATTGTAGTTAGCAATAGACGCATTAAAGCTTTTACTTCACTTCTTGGGCGCTTCCAGTTCTCAGAAGAAAAAGTGTAAAGTGACAAATATTTTATACCAATCTCATCGCATTGCTTTGTGATGGCTCTTACAGAACCTATTCCCTCTTTATGACCTGCAATCCTAGGTAGTGAGCTTTTTTGAGCCCAGCGTCCATTCCCATCCATAATGATAGCAATATGTTCAGGTATGTTATTATCTAGAGTATTCATTAATTAAAAATAAATTTATTACCAACAGAAACAAGCGAAGTTAACTCAATTTTATATTATAAAATTAATGTAAACATAACGCCTTAGAATCAAGATGGTTCCTCGTAAATTTCTGCAATATGATGATCAAATGGAAAAATGTTCTTTGGAATATGCTCAATTCCAAAAAATTCACCTTTGCACTTGTAACAAACGATACTATCAGGTACTTGATTATATAATAACCAATCAATGAGAGCTACAATGGCTAAACTCAGGCCATACGTAATTGGAACAAAAACTATACCTATAATAATTAGTCCACATCCAAGAATCTTGTTGAAATCTTTTTGAATATAAAAATGAGAGCTATTACATGCTGGACATTTTTCAAATGATCTAAAATTTGCCCAATCAACCTGGTTTTTACTATAACTACAATTTATATTGCCATTTAATTCATGTTTTTGTTTACAAAGCTCGCAAAAAAAATATGGATTTATCATAATATTATCCCAAAACGAAATGCATAATATTTATAAAATAAGTCTCCAAATAATACCGATACTACGGAAACATAAATAAGTCCAGTTGCGCTTTGTGTAGATTGTATCTGTAAAGTATTCCAAATAAAAACATTTAATAATATTGGTATAATAACACCAAAAAATATTGCGACAGATAACAAAAATCCTTCAAAAGTCCATAAAAAAGCAATTAATGATAAAACAATTCCATAATTATCAACTACTTCAAAACTTAATAATGCATATACATTCCAAAGTAGTCGTAATACTAATAAAGTCGAAAACAGAATAATACTATTCTTCAGCAAATTAATAGGAAGCTGAATAACATTTAAATACCAATGTCCTAAAATCATTGAGAAAAAAACTAGAGCAATAATTGAATAGCTATTAAATATGATTATATAATCTATAAAAGCTAAATCAACTGTGAAGATTTGGTTCATAATAAGTATTAAATAAACGACACCAATAGCTGGAGGGATAGTAATAAAAACATTGTTAATTTTGTCCGTTCTCCAATATATAGCTGTTACAAAAAGTTGTATAAAAAGCCAAAATACTCCCAAATAAAAATTATTATAATGTGATAATGACAAGTATATAAATATTATTCCAATAGAAATAACAATTGAAAC
>CAYTYA010000041.1:1529-13907 GCA_964442015.1 uncultured bacterium | reverse complement strand
CTTATTTTAATAAAAAAGGTTGGGCAAAACTTCTTATTGGAACTGCCAAAGGTAAGCGTCTGCACGATAAAAAAGAAGCCTTAAAGGAAAGAGATATCAGACGTGAAACAGACCGTGAGGTTGCGAGAAATAAATGAGCTTTCTTAATATAGATAAACAGATTGATATCATTCAGCAGGGTGTTGAAGAAATAATACCTTTAGAGGAGTTGAGACAAAAATTAGTTAGTTCTCAACAAGATAATAATCCATTAGTAGTCAAATTAGGATGTGATCCAAGTCGACCAGATTTACACTTAGGTCATGCTGTCGTACTAAGAAAATTACGCCAATTTCAGGATTTAGGACATCAAGCTGTTCTTGTTATTGGAGATTTTACAGCAATGATTGGTGATCCTTCTGGAAGAAATAAAACAAGACCTCAGCTAACATTAGATGAGGCTAAAAGTAATGCAGAATCATACATTGATCAGGCAAAGATTATTCTTGATTTAGATTCATTAAAAATTTGTAATAATTCTAGATGGTTAAATAGTATGGACTTTAGTAAAGTAGTAGAGTTGGCTAGTAAATATACTGTTGCAAGAATGATGGAGAGAGATGATTTTGAAAAAAGATTTAGATCTGAAATATCAATTACAATACATGAATTTTTATATCCATTAGCGCAAGCAATGGATTCCGTTCATTTAAAATCTGATATAGAATTAGGTGGTACCGATCAAAAATTTAATTTATTGGTAGGTCGGGATATACAACGCGAGTATGGTCAGAAACCTCAAGTTATATTGACTGTTCCTTTAATGGAAGGGACTGATGGAATAGAAAAAATGTCCAAATCTTATGATAATCATATTGGCATAACTGATTCACCAGATGAAATGTATGGTAAAACATTATCAATACCAGATAATATGATTGAAAAATATTTCATGCTTGCAACAAACTATGATGAAAAGAATATGGATAAAGTTAAGATAAGTCTTTCTGATACAAAGGTAAACCCCAGAGATATAAAACGAGAACTTGCAAGAAAAATTGTAGAAATATATTATTCTGAAGACCTTGCTAAAAAGGCTGAGAAAAACTTTGATAAAATTTTTATAAAGAAAGATATTCCTGATCATATGCCTGAGGTGAAATTAGATGAAGATACGCTTATTGTAGATATTCTTTTATTGTACGAGTTAGTCTCAAGTAAATCAGAAGCCCGTCGATTAATAGATCAGGGTGCAGTTAAAATTAATGATCAGAAATGCGTAGATCGTGATTATGTTATTAAAAAAGATGAACCATTAGTTATTAAAGTAGGGAAGAGACGTTTTTTAAAAGTTAATTAGACAATTATAATTTATAATAAAAAAAATAAAAATTGTAATTCTTATTTCTAAGGATGTAGAAACAAGTTAATTTGCATGCTATTTATTCATCATAATTAATTCATTTAGGAGTAAAAATGGCAGATAATGTAGTTGAATTCACTGATGATAATTTTGATACGGAAGTTCTAAAATCAGAAGTACCTGTTTTGGTTGATTTTTGGGCAGAATGGTGTGGACCATGTAAAATGATTTCACCAATTGTAGAAGAAATTGCAGGTGATTACAACGGGAAAGTAAAAGTTGGAAAGGTAAACGTTGATTATAATCAACAGATAGCAATGACATATGGAATAAGAGGTATTCCAGCATTGTTAGTTTTTAATAGTGGTACAGTTGCGAATCAAATTGTCGGAGCTGTTCCTAAAAATCATATAACTGAAATATTAGTTGAGGTTATTAAATAATAAATAAAATAATATGAATCGGAAAGTCATAATAATTGGTTCTGGTCCGGCTGGACTAACTGCAGCTACTTATGCAGCTCGCGCAAATCTTAAACCTTTAGTTTTTGAAGGTGCTCAGCCGGGAGGTCAATTAACTATTACTACAGATGTGGAAAATTATCCTGGTTTCCCAGATGGTATTATGGGTCCAGATTTAATGGATAAATTTCGTGAACAGGCAAAACGTTTTGGAGCTGAGTGTCATTTTAAACATGTAACAAAAGTTGATTTTGATTCTAATCCATTTAAGGTTTGGGTTGGAGATGAAACATATTCATCAGATTCAATAATAATTGCAACTGGTGCAACAGCGAGATTGTTAGGATTAGATTCTGAGAAAGAATTGATGGGTCACGGAGTTTCAGCTTGTGCTACATGTGATGGTTTCTTTTTCAAAGATAAGAAAGTCTTTGTGGTTGGGGGTGGTGATTCTGCTATGGAGGAGGCCAATTTTTTAACAAAATTTGCTTCTGATGTACAGATTATTCATCGTCGTGATGAACTAAGAGCTTCAAAAATCATGCAAGATCGTGTAATTGATAATCCAAAAGTCAATATACAATGGAATACTACACTAGAAAATATAGAAGGTAATATTGATGATGGTGTAAGTGCCGTTATTCTTCGCGATACTATAAGCGGAGATGTGCGTACGGAGAAGTGTAATGGAGTCTTTTTAGCGATAGGTCATACACCTAATACGGAACTTTTTGATAATTTTCTTGATTTAGATAATAAGAAATATATTTGTACTAAAAACAATAGTACGAAAACATCAGTTGGCGGAATTTTTGCTTGTGGAGATGTTCAGGACAGTATTTATCGACAAGCAATTACTGCAGCTGGAAGTGGCTGTATGGCCGCAATGGATGCTGAAAAATATCTAGAATCAATAGAATCATCTTAATATGATTATTTTCTTTCCTGTTCATAGCTTAATTATTAAACGATAAGGATATGAACAATGGGCAAAAAAGCTACTCTCATATATGAGCTAAAAAATCTTAAAAAGGTTTACAATAATAATCCTATACTGAGTATTGGTAGATTACAAGTACACCGAGGAACAATATATGGAATACTAGGTCCAATAGGGTCTGGTAAAACTACTTTGTTAAGAATATTAGCAGGGCATGATAATCAATCTGAAGGTAATTTATTATATGATCATTCAGAGTTTCAGCGTTCTTGGTTAGGTAAAATAAAAACACCAGATGAGATTTGTTTTAGTGGACACCATAAATATAATAAATCTCAAATAGTTAAATCATATATAGATTTTTGTTTTCCAAATAAATCGAAAAATATACTTAAACAATATTTTAATGGTTCAGTAAGCAAAAGGATCTTGCCTTTAAAAATACAAAACTTATCACCGGGGCAGAAAGCATGGTTGGATACAGTATTTGCATTAGAAGGGGACCCTAGAGTTCTAATTCAAGATGATTTTTCTATGTTATTTGATTCAGAGATGCAGTCTATAGCTCGTAGAGGTTTGAGAAAAATGAATAAAAACTTAGGAACAACAATTATTTTATCATCAATAAACGCTAATTCATTGAGAAATTTGTGTTCAGTAATGGTATATCTAGAGAATGGACACATCATAAAAGTGCGTTCTGGTAATGCAAAAAATCAGCATAATAAAAAACATAATAGATAGATTATATTATTCTTAAAATTTATAACTATTTATTTTATATTTTTAGTTAGGGCATATAAAAATGGATAAACAAAGATTTGATGAAATAAGTGGCTCGTTTTCACAGAAATCGATATTGGTTATTGGTGATGTAATGCTTGATAAGTTTATGTGGGGTAAAGCAGATCGTATATCCCCTGAAGCTCCCGTTCCAATTATATCCGTAGATCAAATTTCACATTCTCCAGGTGGTGCAGCAAATGTAGCACTCAATTTATCTAAATTAAGTGCAAATGCTCATATATTAGCAATCGTTGGTGATGATAATGAAAGTAATTTGCTAGAGGATAATCTTATAAAGGATGGAGTGAAAGTAAAATTTATTAAAGATATAAAAAAGTCCACTACTACCAAAACAAGAATTATCGCACATGGACAACAAGTAGTTAGAACTGATTATGAGAATAAAAATGATATAACTTCAGAACAGATAGAAAATATAAAAGATGCCTTATATGATCTTTCAACTGAAATTGATGCTATTATTTTAGAGGATTATAATAAAGGGATATTAGTTAAAGATTGTATTGAAACTATACTCGATATGGCTGCTAAACATAATCTGCCAGTTTATGTTGATCCAAAAAGAGATAATTTTTTTGTTTATAATAAAATTAGGTTGTTTAAACCAAATATGTTTGAATTTGAATCTATGATAAATTTTGATAAACAGAATAAAAGTTTTGAAGAATTAGGCAAACAATTAAGAGAAAAAATTGATGCAGAAATATTGATGATTACAAGAGGTGAAGAAGGCGTAACTCTTTTTACAGATAATAATGTTCAAACTATTGGCACTAAAGCACGAAAAGTTCATGATGTCTCTGGTGCTGGTGATACAGCAATTAGTGCATTTGTGCTTTCAGATTTAAGCGGGGCAAGTATTGAAGAGTCCGCTATGATTTCAAATTATTCGGCTGGAAGAGTCTGTGAAGAAGTGGGTGTGGTTCCAATATCATTAGAAATGATTAAAGATATTGTTGATCATTATAATAATTAGAATAATTAATTGTTGATTCAGTTAAGAAATAAGTTATTTTTAATAAAATATAGATTACTTTGTAAACCCATACCTATAATTCTTTTTGGGTTATTATCTTATCCTGAAACCTTATTAAGTCAAGTTAACTCACGTCATGATCCTTTTGATTGGGTAGTGTTCAGAAGGCCAGGTGCAATTAGGTCATTTACTGAAGGTTTATCATATATCTATATTGCTACCGAGACAGCAGGTATTTTTCGATATTCTCTTTATGGAAATCAATTTGAATACCCAATAACTCGTGCGCAAGGATTGTCAAGCAATCAAGTTAGTGCTATCCACTTTGACAAACTGACTGGTATTTTATGGGTAGCAACAGATAAATCTATTGATTACAGCTATAATGCGGAAGGTAATTGGATTTCAAGAAGTCTAGAAAACTATAATTTACTTTCTGGTGTAAGAATTGAACAGATAGGTTCAAGCAATAACTATTTATGGATTTTAGCAGGTTCATCATATCTTAAACTTGATCGAACTTCTGGCGTATTTTTGGGCTCATTTACTTTTCCAGATGAAATGGAAATTAAATGGTCAAGTGGTCTAGTTAAATATAGTAGTGTTGTAGATGATATATTAATGGACTACACGGTTATGGATGGATGGTTGTTGAATCTTAATTCATTTATAAGCCCAAAAGGAAAGAGCATTTCTATATCTACAATTTATAGTGGTGATAATAATACGATATGGATTGGAACAGATGCCGGGATTATTTTTCAAGGAGATCCATATATGAAGTCTTTTTATCCTATGAAATATGGCCTTTCAAATACTGATGTACAAACATTCATTCATTCATTTCCTTCATGGATTGGTGGAAGAAATTATTCGGGAGATGAGGGATCTTTATCTTTAGTTGATCCATACAATGCATATTTTGATTGGTATGAAGCAGAGTCAATAATCAATGTTAATCATTTAGATATATTTGAAAACTGTACAGTAAACAATGAATATTGGTTCGGTAGCATTAGTTCAATTATAGTATATGATTCAAAAAGAGATTTTTGGAGAACGTTAGATGCGTCTAGAGGGGTTCCCTATGGAGAAATACGTTTTCTTGAGCCAGATACAAATTTCATATGGGCTGCATCTAACTATGAAATAGAAAAAATTAATATAAAAACAAAACGTTCTGAGAGTACAAGACTGAGTAATAGTTTAAGTAATTCATTTATAAATGGTTTATCTCTAATTAACAATTATCTATGGGTTTCTACAGAATACAAACTATTATGTTATAATACTGATTCTGAAGTAATTGTACCGTTCAACTATATTGGAAATATTGATTCCATCAAAGATCGTATAGATGTTATTACAAAATTTTATGATGTTTTTTTTGATGGATTAAAATTATATGTTGCTACAAATCAAGGTATCATTGCATACAATAATGTAAATTCAACTTGGGAACTAATTACTGAATCAACTATATATAATAATAAATTTGTAAAAATAATATATGTATATAGGAACCAATTGTTTATTGTTACAGAAAATAATTTGATAAGATTAAGAATGAATAAGGGTTTTCATAAAAAATATGATTATCAGTTTATCGGTTCAATTAATGATATATTTGTTGAAAACAACCATGTATGGCTTGCAACGAATAATGGGTTAATTCAATTCAAATGGAAAAAAGATTTGTAGTGAAAAACTTATTTCAAATTGTATTAATATTTTTATGTTTTATTTATTGTGACCTTGGTGCGCAAAATCGCAGTAAAAGAAATAAACAAGAAAAAAGGAATATTGATCAATTTAAAATAAATGCGTATCCAATTGTAACTGAAAATGATGAAATAAAACTAAAAGTATTCGGACTGATCCCATACCAGTCATTGCAGTTTTTAAAGAATAATGAGACATTTATTGCTGGGTATGAGACTAGTATTAGTATTCGCGATAAAGATGGAAATCAATTAGATAGACAAACATTTCAATCTGAGGTTAAAGTAGATAATTATATAAATACAGTAGACAGATCTTCTCGTGAGGTAGTGATGGCTGATTTTTTAGTTAAAGATCAGGAATATACAATTGTAGGAGAATTAATTGATCAAGATACTAGAACTAAGGGAGTAGTAAAAAAGAAAATTGATTTAAAGGGATTATTAAGAGAGATATGTATTTATCCACCATTTATAATTGGTGAATATCCAGGAAATTGGGGATTTAAAAATAATGAGATTCCAGTAACAACAAGAGACATCAACCATAAGATAAAAGAATTCCCCTTATTTATATCTGGAAAAATTAAACCTGGAGAATTCACTGTTTCCATTTCCGCAAAGAATGCTAATGAAGAAATCTTTTGGGATAAAAATATTGAACTTACCTCTGATAGTAATATTTTTTCTGAACGTATAATTATAGATAAGAAACCTGAAGAAAATTTATCTATGGAAGTATCCGTCACACTGACGCAGAATAAAATATCTGATACTGAAGAGATCAGTTTGCGAATAAGAAAACCAGGTTTATCGTTTTTTATAGATAATGTAGATGAAGCGCTTGATCAAATGAGATATATTGTAACAGACAAAGAATACAAGCTTGTAAAAAAGTCAAAGCGTAAAGAACGTGAAAAATTATTCTATCAATTTTGGGATGAACGTGATCCTACACCTGGAACAATAGCAAATGAATTAATGGATCAATATTACTATAGAGTAAAGTACTCAAATGAAAAGTTTGCTAGTTTTCTACCAGGATGGAAAACGGATATGGGTATGATTTATATATTATTTGGACCCCCAGATGACATGCAACGTTCCTTTGCACAGAATCAACGTAACACTTATGAAACTTGGTTTTATTATTCAATAAATAGAAATTTCACTTTTTATGATGAAAATGGGTTTGGAGAATTTAAACTAACGACTCCCTATTATAGAGCTGTTGGTTGGTAACTATTGTTTAAAATCCAATTATTTTTCAGATAAAATTTCAGAACTCATTTTATCGATCATTTCATCATGTATCAAATTATTAGTTGCCAAAATTTGTTTGTCATAGATATTATATGGTTTTGCATCCATACGGGACACTTTTCCTCCAGCCTCTTCAACTAATAATATGCCAGCAGCACTATCCCAAGGATAAAGACCAATTTCCCAAAACCCATCAGCTTGGCCAGAAGCCACATAACATAAATCAGCAGCAGCAGAACCAATTCGTCTAACTCCATGACTAATTTTAGTAAAGTCTTTAAATAATTTCATATTTGTTTCCCATTTGGAATCATGTTTGTATGAGAATCCTGTAATTAATAATGAATCCCGGATTAATTTTCTTGAAGAAACAGAAATTTTTTCTCCATTACAGAAAGCACCTTGACCTTTAACTGCCCAAAATAAATTTTCGCTAGGTAATTCTGATATGACTGATAATAATGGTTTATCATTTTTTAATAACGCAATCGATACGCAATATGGAGAAAGTCCATGAACAAAATTTGTAGTACCATCTAATGGGTCAATAACCCAAAGAAAATCAGAATTTGATGATATTTTACCGGATTCTTCTGCAAGAATAGTATGATCTGGAAATTTTGCTAATATATCATCTTTTATTACTCGCTCAGCATTTTTATCTGTTTGAGTAACAAGATCGGTTATAGTTGATTTATTTGATGTTTCGCGATCAATTTCATTGGCATGCAATATTAGATCTGATGCATCTCTAGCTGCAGCTTTCGCTACAGATAACATTAATCTAGTTTCTTCCAAAATATTATTTTCTAATTATAAGTTTAAATTAGGATATAATTATGAATTATAAGGAATATGGGATCTATTAAAATAATCTGCTGTGATCTTTTTGAGAGATCCAGTCAATAGTATTACTCCAATTAAATTAGGTATAGTCATTAAGCTTAGAGCAATATCTCCAAAATTCCATACAAATGTTAGAGGCAATACTGCACCTAGAAAATTGAAGAATACATATACCCATCTATATGGTTTTATAGCTTTAGGTCCAGCTAAATATTCAATTGATCGATCACCATAATAACTCCAAGCTACCATTGTTGTATATGCAAAAAGAAGAACAGCTATATTTACAATAAAGCTTCCTATATCTGGTGCAAAGGAAAATCCGCTTCGGAATGCTTCTCTTGTCAAAAGCGCACCTGTAAGTTCAGTAGTATTTAGAACATTAGTAGATAAAATTGCAAGACCTGTCATTGTACATACAATTATTGTATCAATAAATGGTCCCATTAATGCAACTGCACCTTCCCGTGCTGATTCTTTTGTTTTTGCTGCTGCATGTGCAATAGGAGCTGATCCTTGTCCTGCTTCATTAGAATATAATCCTCTTCGAACACCCCACATAATTACAGTTAAAAGCCCTCCCCATCCAGCTTCAAGAGAAAACGCTTCCTTAAAAATACTTATAAAACTGGGTAAAATATAATTTGCATGATTAATTAATATTATTAACGCACCAAGTACATACAGAATAGCCATAGTAGGAACTAATTTACTTGCAACAGCTGCAATACGTTTAATTCCACCAATTATTACCAGACCAACAAGAAGGGCGATAAACAAACCTGAAAACCATATTGGCACATTATAAGATGCAAATGTTTGTGCGATAGTATTGGCTTGATTCATATTTCCTGTGCAAAAAGAGCAAATGACAGCACATGAGGCAAAAAAGACAGCAAGCGATTTCCATTTTGGGCCAAGGCCTTTTTCGATATAATACATCGGACCACCAGAAGCAGAACCATCTTCATTGATTACTCTATATCGATGAGAAAGGGTACATTCCGCATATTTTAAAGCCATACCTAATAACGCTGTAACCCACATCCAGAAAAGAGCACCTGGTCCACCAAGACGAATTGCTATGGCAACTCCTGCGATATTACCTATGCCAATGGTTGCTGAAAGAGCTGCAGATAGCGCTTGGAAATGTGTAACATCTCCTTCATCGTCTGGATTATCATATTTCCCTAAGACAACCTGAAAACTATGTTTCAATCTTTTTATTTGTATAAACCCCAATGAAAGCGTTACAAATAATCCTGTGCCAATAAGAGTTATTGTTAATGGCATGGCAATCCATCCACTAAGGATTTCAGTCCAGTTCGTTAAAGTTGAAGAAATATTATTCATATTGGTATGATCAATTTTATTAAGATTTAAATATTTTGTAAGACGGATTTTACGTGAATGATCTTCAACTGGCAATTAGATTAAATAAAAAGGTAAATTAATGTTATAATGAAATTAATTGCAGGAGTAGATGAGGCGGGTAGAGGAGCGTTAGCTGGACCAGTAGTTGCTGCAGCTGTAATTTTACCAGATGAGTATGATCTGGTTGGCTTAAATGACTCCAAGAAAGTATCTCCATTAAAAAGAGAAAAATTATTTGGTGAAATAACAAATCAAGCAATATCTGTTGGGGTTGGTATTGTATCTCACATTGAAATAGATAAAATAAATATTCTTGAATCAACTTTTAAGGCAATGAAAATGTCTCTGGGTAAATTAAAACCTTTTCCAGATGAAGCATTAATTGATGGATTTCCATTAAAAACTCAGATTATACCAAATCGCGGAATAGTAAAAGGTGATGAAAAAATAGATGTTATTAAAGCAGCTTCAATTATAGCAAAGGTTACCAGAGATACCATTATGATAGAATATGATATACAGTACCCAATGTATGCATTTAAGAATCATAAAGGTTATGGAACAAAAGAACATATAAAATTGTTACAATTGTATAAGCCTTGCGATATACACCGAAAAACTTTCAAACCAGTATCAGGTATAATTTAGATACTTTTTTTATCCAATTTAGATTTGATATAAATTCAGAATAGATGAAACAATTAAAAATATATAAAGAATTTCGATCTCTTTCTATTTTGGTGATCATAGCATTTTTATTAAAGGCTACATTAGTTGAAGCATATATTGTTCCTACGGGAAGTATGGAAAATACAATTATGACTGGTGATTTTCTAATTGGTAGCAGATTTGTATATGGTATGCGCACACCAGATTGGGTTGGAATTCCTTATACAGATCTAGGTTTTGATGTTCCCTATATTGTATTTCCTAAATTTCGTGAAGCGGAACAGGGTGATATAATAATTTTTAAATACCCAAGAGATACGCATCAAAAATATGTAAAACGTTGTATTGCTCTGCCAGGTGATACTTTAGAGATTCGATCAAGAAGAGTTTATGTAAATAATCAAGAATATATTAAGCCAGAGAATGGAAAATTTCAAAGTAGGATGAATTCAGAGAACTGGTCTAACCCCATGATATTTCTAGGTAATAAAGGCAATAAAGATCATTTTAAACCTATACGAATTCCAAAAGAAGGAGATGTGATAACTGTTAATCCAGCTAATGCTCAATTACTATTACATTTAATGGTTCTAGATGGGCATGAAGTGAAAATAGTAAATGGTTCGAAAGAATACTTATTTACAATGACTGATCCTGAAAATCTACTCAGAAGAAAAAAGAACCAATCATTTCTTGATGATTATTATCCAATAGGGTATAAAATTAATCCTTGGATGCAAAATTTACCAAGTGGCGAATTATTTATTGATGATCAATCCATAAATAATATTTCTAGTTATACTGTGAAACAGGATTATTTTTGGGCTATGGGTGATAATCGGGATGATAGCTATGACTCAAGATTTTGGGGTTTTGTTCCTAGAAAATATCTTTTAGGAGAAGCTTTGTTTGTTTATATGTCATTGGACTTTAAGAGAAAATTTCCCCGATTTGATCGAATTGGGACTATATTGAATTAATATATTTGACCTTGCCTACATCTTAGATTGGTGCGTATTTTACAGCACATGGTAGGTATAATACCATACTCTGTAACAGGCTTTATCTCGGATTCCAAATGAATCGTGTTATAATTTTTATATCATTTATTTCTATTGTATTTGCACAGGAGGCAGATACTCCACAGGAAAATGTTTTGGATTCATCTGATTCGTTGTCACTTTCTAACGATTCACTTTCTGCGGCTATAGATACTCTTGGTCCTCCAATGGATCTTGATTATGGATATAAGGGTTTTATGTGGGGAGTACGAAAAGGATCCGAAATGCCATCTCTGACCTACATGGATCAAGGTCAGTTTGTCCGAGATAGCACAGCAGTTCTTATGTCTGGAAACCTAGGAAATGAAAGAGTGTTTATTGAATACGCTTTTTCAGATAGTGGTTTCTGGAAAGTTGAAATAAGATATACTCTTAACCCAAATGATTTCCAATCTCATTTAGATTTATTTGCAAAAATTGAGAAAAGTGTTTCAGAAGTTTATGGATGGCCTGAAACAACAGATAGAATTGAAGCTGGAGCGATGGGTCTACATGATGAAATTAACATTGGTTTTGAGAGGGCTTTTCATTTTTCATCATGGAACGTTTCTCCTGTAAAAATTAGTTTGTTATTAAATAGTATTGTTCAAGTTCCTAGAAATGATGAACTAAATATTTTTGGTGATGATATGTCAACTTTAAAGTTGGTTTACTATAATCCAGATTACATGGTTATAACTGAAGAGGTAACCGTTGAAGAACCTCTGCCATCTATTTTTGATATTTATTAATATTTTTCCTGTTAATGATACGATCCTTTCTTTCAGTAGTATTAGCTGTTCAATTTTCTTTTTGCCCAGAACGTCCAAGAATGATTCGTTATTTTGATTATGAATGCACTCAAAAAGAAGCATTATCTATCGCAAAGGATTCTTTGCTTGATCTAGGATATAAGATTGATTTATCTGCTCCTGAAGG
>CAYTYA010000041.1:0-1429 GCA_964442015.1 uncultured bacterium | reverse complement strand
AAAAAAAATATTTGACTCGAGCCTATGTCTTCATGAAATTAAATTTCTTATTTTATTTAAGTATCGGTAATTTGGAGCGTTATATATGTCTACAGAAATAAATACTAAAGATCAAATTGCTGCAATGTTATCAGCAAAATTAAATGAATTTCTTGATGGAGTTGGTGATAGTTATGGTAAAGTTATTCTAGATGAATTAGTAACTAGACTAGAATATACTATTACAGATTTTAAGGATGAAGTTGGTGAGGTTATGGAGCAGATGTTAGAGAATGCAGCAAACAAAAAGGAGATTCTTTCTAATTTAATTGCAAGAGAGAGTTCACTTTCTACAGGAGATGATAGTGCATTTGATACAAGTTCAGATTCTCCTCAACCATCTGCAGACTCAGATGATTCACGAGAGATGAGTGAATGGGAAAAGAAATTAGAAAAATTAGGGTAAAATTTAAGGAGTGGAACCAGTAAAATGAGCGTTAAGGATAAGATTATTTTTGGAGTATTGATAATTTTGATAGCTGTTGCCGGGTATTTTCAATATATGGCAACAAATATGATAAGTCGTATGGATGAATTAAATGAAAATGATTCGAAGCATGTTGACGTAGTTCATAATGAGTTTCGAGAAGATTTAAGAAAATTAAATTTACAGTTTATTGGTAGAGGCAAGCATCTTCAAAAAGCACAACAAGATATAATCGCCAACACTGAATATATAGAGTATGTAACCGATTCATTAGGAAACGCAATACAGTTAGTGCAATATAATCTGGACGAGTTAGATCGTACTGTATCTAAAAAATTCGATAATGTAGAAGCAGATATTCAAGATTTAACGGATACATTTAACAGAGAACGGAGACGGACGAAGAATGAACGTTCAGATATCAAACAAACAATAACTGCAATGCAGAGTGAAATAAAGGCTTTAAATGATAAAGTTTTTGGTATTCCTGAAGAAGAAAAGGAAAAGAAGAAAAACAATTAATTATTTATATCTCATTAAAGCATGATGAAGGCTGGTGATTGCAAAATTATCAGCCTTTTTTTATACAAAATTTCAAAATACCTATTCAGGTTATAAATCCAAGTAAATACTTAAACCTATTATTTAACTATTCAAATATTTGATTAAAGTAATATAGTAAGTGATGATTATTGCTTGAACAAATAGCAATTATAGAAAATAAATTTATAAAAAAAGTGGGGTAGATTTCACAAGGACCTCGGAACCAAGTGAAGATCTACCCCTTCCACATACCAAAGGTACCAAACCAGCACCTTCTTGGCTTAAAGTAAAAGTTTAATATCCTATTTGCAAGTTAATTTTTTTTGGTAGGCTAAGTGCCGAGGGCCGGAATCGAACCGGCACGAGGTTGCCCCCATCGGTGTTTGAGACCGACGCGTCTACCAATTCCGCCACCCCGGC
>CAYTYA010000040.1:13164-14405 GCA_964442015.1 uncultured bacterium | reverse complement strand
GTTACTTCTACATCAATTTCAGCATCATTTATTTCACTTTCAAAATTGAGTTCATCTCCTGGTAATACAGGATGTAAGAAACGAACTTTGAAAGTCTCCATTTTGGAAGGGTGATCATTTTCAATAATGTGTTTTGCTGTTAAACCCATTGTGCACATGCCTTGAAGAATAATATCAGGTAAACCATTTGCTTGTGCAAATTCACGATCAATATGAATAAGATTAAAATCTAAGCTTGCACCAGCATAAAAATATGGCATGTACTTACCAATTCTAATTTTTGATTTATCTTTAATCGCCATTATTTCCCTCTTATAACTAATCTATAAGTTGCAGTACAAACTAACTTATCATTCTGATTTATAGAGGTAGTCATAATCTCTATAATCTGGTTAACTTTTCCAGAACGATTTGTTTTATTAAAATGTTCTACTATTTCAGCAGTTGTATGAATAAGATCGCCTGCACGAGCGGGATATCCAAAATTATATTCCTGTTCACCATGGACTAATCTGGGAACCAATTTCGAAAATTCAGAATCGAAATAAAGATTCTTTAATGCTGGCTGGCAATAAATTGCTGCAAAGGTTGGAGGGGCAAATGGATGTCCCCCATCTAGAGACTTTACAAATTCACGATCAGTATAATGGGGGTTTTTATCTCCCATTACTTCTACGAATTCTTTTATTTTTTCAAAACTGATTTCATAATCAGCTTCATATTTTTTCCCAATAATATTATCAGTTGACATATGTATTTTCAGTAATCAAATAATTTACAAATCAATTACCAATAAATAAATCATCGGTTATAAAGAAAGAAAAAACTATAATTTTTCAACAGTTTTAGCCATTTCAATACATGCAGATGTAACTCCACCCTGATCGTGAGATGTAAAACTAACAGATACTTCACACCACCCAACAACTAAATCTGGGTGGTGATTTACTTCTTCAGCTTTCTCAGCTAATATATTTACAAATTTTATTCCATCCATATAACTATCAAAATGATAGGATTTGGTTATTCTATTATTTTCAAATATCCAACCATCCATATTATCTAATTCATTATTTATTTGTTTACTATTTAATAGACTCATGTTATTTCTATTCTATTTAATTCACGCATCGATATAAATAACCAATAACAAGCAATTATAAATGCAACGCCTGTGGAAATCATCATTGCATACCATACCCACTCTACGGACTTTCCCATTTTAAAAATAAAAACTAAGG
>CAYTYA010000040.1:11276-13064 GCA_964442015.1 uncultured bacterium | reverse complement strand
CTTAAAATATCAAATTTCTTTGCTCCATAAAACATACCAACAAGAGTAGTCAATGAAGCTGCTATAGAAAATATTGGTAGGAAAACTAGCATATCTATTCGACCTGCTACTTGATAAGCTGCAACAGTATCCGCTGAAAAATAAATTAATATTCTATTAAAAACTCCCTGTCCAATAGCCATGACAACCATAGAAAGAGATGCTGGCAAACCAACTTTAATTATATCCCATATAATCACGCTAGAAAATGAAAAATCTTTAATACGAAAAGTTATATATGCATGCTCCTTTACAAATAACATATAAATAAATACAGAGAAAACAATACATTGGCTAATTACTGTTGCCATTGCGGCACCCTTTATGCCCATTCCAAAACCTATTCCTCCAAAATTATCTAAATCAAAAATAAATAATGGATCCAGTATTATATTTAAAATAGTTCCTAATCCTGCAACTAACATAGGAAGTTTCATATCTCCTTCTCCTGCCAAAATAGAGCGAAAGAAACCTGAAAATACCATAAATGGAAGCCCAATACTCAATACTCTAAGATAATCCCAAGCCAAAGAAAGTATTGAACCAGAGGCACCAAAAATAAATAATATTTTTTTTCCAAATGTTATGATAACGATAAATAATATTAAGCTGATTAGAAATGCAATTGCAATTGCGTGTTCAGCGCTATTATCAGCACCCGATTTATCATTCTTACCAATAAACCTTGCGATCGAAGCTGTTACACCTGTACCCAAGCCCATAGTTAAACCTAGGGCAAGAAAAAAAAGTGGCATATTAAATGCTATTCCTGCAATAGCTTCTCCACCTAATTTCCCAATAAATATCATATCTACTATATTATAGAATGTTTGGATGCCCATACCTGCCATGATTGGAATAGCCAAAGTCCATAATGCTTTAGAGGGATTTGAAAGAAACTGATTTAAGCGCGATCCTTCTTTTTGCTCGAGATCCATGACTGCGAATTTATGATTAATGTTCTATGGAAATAGGAAAAAACAAAAATAATTAAATTGGATTAAATGGCCACAATTTTGGGAGCAATAGAATTGCCATAATCCACAATGTGATTGATAAAGGAAGACCAATCTTTATATAATCTGAAAATTTGTAACCACCTGGGCCATACACCATTAGGTTTGTTTGATAACCAATTGGTGTAATAAAGGATGCTGAGGCAGCAAAACATATTGCAAAAATAAATGGTCTCGGATCTAATCCAAGTTTGGTAGATGCAGATATGGCTATTGGTGTCATAATAATTGCTGTTGCAGCATTTGAAGAAACTTCTGTTAAAATCATTGATATCAAATATATCATTGCCAATAAAAATATTGCCTGCTTATCAATAGGTACAGTCTGTAATAAATTAATTAAAGTATCTCCAATTAATTTTGCAGTTCCACTAGACTCAATCGCTATTCCTAATGGAATCAGACAGCCAATCAAAACAATAATCTGCCAATTAATAGCACTATATGCTTCTAGAGGTGAAATAACTTTAAACATCAGGATAATTGCTAAACCAATAATTGCAGCTTTTAAAATTGGCATAATAGATAAAGCAGCTAATAAAACTACGGATACAATAACAACAATACTTAACCACCAAAAACGATGCTTTCTAAGAGATCTATCCAATTGTGTTAATAAAATAAATCCACCAGAATCTCGCATTTCTTTAATTTTCTCTTTAGATCCATAAATCAACAAGGTATCAAAAGCTTTAACAATTACATGGGCTATTTTCTTCTTTACTATTCCTCC
>CAYTYA010000040.1:0-11176 GCA_964442015.1 uncultured bacterium | reverse complement strand
AGGTGTCTCTCTTAGATTTTTTGAAAGAAGTTTCTTTCCTCTTTGAATACCTAAAATTGTTATATCATAATTTCTATTTATTCCTCTATCCAGAGTAGTTACTCCTATTAAAGGTGACCCTTCTCCAATTTTAAACTCTGTTAAATATCCACCCATATGATAACTCTTAGTTAAACTAGAGGTAACAGTCCTTGATGGGAGAAATCGATAAGCGAAAAAGATTATATAAATTAGCCCGATAACTAAAATAAAAATCCCATACTTTGAAAATTCAAACATACCTAATGGAGTGTAATCTCCACTATTAATATAGATTGAGTTAACAATTAAATTTGTTGAAGTACCCACTAATGTTAAAGTGCCTCCCAGTATAGCAGAGAAACTTAATGGCATTAAAACTTTTGATGGACTTATATGGTACTTTTCAGCCATTCGAATTGTAACTGGCATAAATATAGCTACGATTGCAGTATTGTTTATTAGGGCAGATGAAAATGCTATAGATATCAAATAAATTGCCAACCCACCAATTAATGATTTGTTAACAAGTCGATTTATTCTAACAACTAGATATTCTAAAACACCTGATTTTTGCAAGGCATGGCTTAATACAAATAGAATAGCAATAGTTATCACTGCGGGATTAGAAAAACCTGAAACCCCTTCACTTGGATTAAGTTGCCCAGTAATTAACAATAAGCTTAAAACAATTAAAGCAACAACATCCATTGGCAATAATTCACTAACGAATAAAATAAACGCCAATAGAATAACAAATAAAACAATAAATATATCAACAGTCATGATATGTTAAATAATAGTAATAACGATTAATCAAATACTAATCTTTTACTTCATCAATTTGTTCTGGATCTAAGAAGCCCTCAGCATATTTGAGATAAATCTTTTCTTTAACAAAAACATCAAACAATTCTGCATCTATATGAGCATCATTCTTCATAAAGCCCAATATTCGCATTGCTTGACTCAAAGTTTTACCTTTTTTATAAGGCCTATCTCTTGCTGTTAAAGCCTCAAAAATATCAGCAATTGCCATAATTTTTGCTTGGACAGACATTTCTGCATGATTCAACCCTTTTGGATAACCCGTTCCATCAAGCTTTTCATGATGTCCCCCTGCAAATTCAGGAACATTCCTTAAATGCTTCGGATAAGGAAGCTGCTCAAGCATTTCAATCGTAACTACAATGTGATCATTAATAACTTTTCTTTCCTCAGCAGTTAACGTTCCTCTACTAATACATAGATTATAAACTTCATCATCACTTAAAAATGATTTAGCACTTCCATTATCTTTATAACGATATGAGGCAATTTTTTCAACTCTATCTTTTCGATCTTGAGACATGAATTCCCCACCAAAATTTGACTCTTCAATAAAAGTTTTATCTTCATCTAATTGTTTGATCTTTTTTAAATAAAGAACTCTCGCTTTTCTTATAGCTTCTTTTTTATTCACATCAGACAAATGATTTTTCTTTTGTATAGATAATTGTTTTTTTAGAAATTTTATTTCTTCATCTCTTTTAATAACTTCAAAACGAGTAGCTACAATATGAATTCTGTCAAAGATTGTTTCCAATTTTGTACTCTTATCAACAACATACTCTGGAGTAGCTACTTTTCCACAATCATGTAGCCATGCTGCAATTTTTAATTCATACATTTCTTTATCGGAAAATTGAATTCCTGCAAACGGTCCTTCATTAATATCATTAACCGATTCAGCAAGCATCATGGTGATCTCTGGTACACGTGAGCAGTGACCTCCCGTATAAGGAGACTTTGCATCAATTGCTGAAGCAATTAACTTAATAAATGATTCAAATAATACTTCTAGATCTTTAATTAAATTTTTATTCGTGATTGCTACTGCAGCTTGGCTTGAAAGGGCTTCCACGCTTTCTTGTATTCTATCAGAAAAAGAAATTACTTTTTTTGATTTTATATCTTGTGCATTTAATAATTGAAGCACACCAATTATTTCATCTTCATGATTTTTTAATGGTACCGTTAGGAAAGACTTTGATCGATAACCTGTTTTTTCATCAAAAGCTTTTGTTCCAGAAAAATCAAACCCTTTTGCTTTATAAGCATCAGGTATATTAATTGTTTTACCATTTATACCTGCATTTGCGGCAATCATGTTTTCATTAGGCTTACCATCCTCATCATATAATTTAACCGGATAAAATGGTATATCTTTTCCAGATGTTCCACCCATATGGACATCAAGTGAATCAGTAATCATAATAGAGAATCTTAGTCTTAGATCATCTGTCATCATATATAATGTCCCGCCATCAGCATTAGAAATCCTTTTTGCTTCTAGCAAAATCATTTCCAATAATTTGCCCATATCTCTCTCTTTTGAAAGAGCTAAGCCAATAGCAGACATATTTGATATTTGATTCTGTAAACTATCAATATAACCACGAATATTCGAAGGCACAGACTCAAGCATTTTATTTATTTCTGCTTGAGAAAATAAAACTTGCTGTCTCTTATCTATTCCATTATTACTTGACATTTATTTCTCCTAAAAAGAAAATTAAATATAAATTACATCAAGGGGGTCATATCCTCAATGTGAATATTTTATAATCAATAATTATTTATTTAAACCTCTATTTATTAAATTTATTTAAATTGTCTTAAATTTATTATTAATAGTTGGAAGGAACTAGACTATGAATATAAAATTATATTATCCTTTATTCCTTTGTTTTTCTCTATTAATTGCAGGTGATACTGGCAAAATAGTTGGGAAAATTACTGATTCTGAAACTGGTGAAGTATTATCTGGAGTTAATATTTTACTTCAAGGAACATCTATGGGGGGAGCTTCAGATGCTGAAGGCAAATATATTATTTTAAATGTTCCGGCGGCATCGTATACAATAACCGCATCATATATTGGTTATAAAATAATTAACGTAACAGATACTCGGGTGAATGCAGATCATACTACCATAGTCAATTTTGAGATGGAAGTATCCGCAGTTGAAGGTGAAGAAGTTATAGTTGAAGCAAAAAGACCTCCAATTGTAAGAGATCAAACTGCTACCACAACTACCGTTGAAGATGAGGATATTATTAATATGCCTGTAAACTCATTTGATGAAATTATGACAACTATGGCTGGTGTTGTTGAAAACAACAATGCCGATGGCGGTATTCATTTACGTGGTGGTCGTACTGGAGAAATATCATATTTAGTAGATGGATTTCTTATTGAAAATGCTCTATTTGGTGGAATGAGCATGGATATAGCAAAAGATGCCATATCAGAATTATCATTAATAACAGGTGCTTTCAATGCAGAATATGGTAAAGCAATGAGTGGTATTGTTAATATTGTCACAAAAGAAGGAACCCCAAAATATCATGCGGGCGTAACTACAGCCACGGATGGATTTGGTGGTAAGAAAAATAATTGGGGTACAAGTAGGAATATAATCAATGTTAGTGGACCAGTAATTCCTGGAATGGGTAAAATTGCAAATTTCAATTTTACTGCTGATATTAATCAATCAAAAAGTAATCTATGGAAAAATCAACTCCCACGCGATGTTTTAACTGTTGATATAGATGGTGATGGTATCTACGATGATGGAGAAGATACATATGCAATGGCAGATATAACTGCGAATGGTATAACTGATACTGTAGAATTAAAAAAGGGTGCATGGGAAGAAACGGGTACTTTTAATAATTACCAAAGAGTAACTGGAAAATTAGTTATTAAACCAATCAAGAATGCAAAGATTACTTTAGGATCAAATTATTACGAGTCTGAAGGAAAGGGTTTTAGCATGTCTTATAGACAGCTACCTGACCGCTATTCTACATCATTTGGAACAACAGCGCAGACTAATTTTAAATTAAACTATGCAATAAGTGATAAAATGTCCTTAACGGTAAAAGCACAAAACTATTCACGGGATCGTCATAATGGTTATAAACCACTATTAAATAAAAAACATCAACTTTGGGGTAAAGAAATAGAAATACCATCTGATTGGGAAAACTATATTCCCGGAACTGTAGTTGCTGGAAATAATATGAATTGGTTTAGTTACTATGCAGAACCTTATGCTGATTGGAATGGCGATGGGCAGTACAGCCCATTTGGTGCAGCTGAATATTGGAAAGATAGTAATGGTAATGGAATATGGGATGATGGAGAGTACTACAATGATTGGAATGGCGATGGAAGTTGGACAATATTAATGGATGCAGATGGTGATGGTGTACCTGATGCTGAACCATATATTGATGTGGATAGTGACGGATCGTATAGTGTAGGTGTAGATCCTAGGCTTAGAGAAGGTGATGCGTATGATGGAACATCAAACTATGAATTTTATGGAAGCTATCCTGTTGTTAATTTTTTTGGCGATACAATTCGAGATGGGTATTCCACATATCATGATTATCAATGGTATGGAACCAGTTATAATGAATATGGAGCAGAGCTTACCTGGCAAGTGAATGATGTACACCAAATTAAAACTGGTTTTGATAATAAAAAGCATAAAATAGCAAATTTTTCTGGTAATGCAATTGGTGGAGGTCCCTTTGGAAATACTTCGGATGCAAGCTGGGTTATGTATGAGTTTGAGCCCAAAGAAGCATCGTTTTACATACAAGACAAAATGGAGTACAAAGAATTTATAATTAATGTTGGATTGCGTTATGATGCACTTGATCCAAACTCACGATACCCTGATCCAAGCAGGAAATTATTATATGAATATAATGGTCAAGCATATCAACCATCTGATCTAAGTCAATTAAGTGAGGAGCAAATGCAACAAGCTGATTGGGGTTATGCTGCCCTTGATGGTGAAGGAATCCCTGCCACTGATAGTGATGGAAATTATATTTTTGAGGCAGCTAAATGGGCTAGCTATAAGAAAAAATGGAGCCCAAGAATTGGATTTGGCTATCCAATTACAGATAATATAGCATTTCATGCTAGTTACGGACACTTTTTTGATTATCCAAACCTGAGTAGCGCATACGCTTATACAAATTCAAATGGAGCCAGTGGTCTAGCGCCAGGTTTGACTGGTATTAATGTTGATAACTTCAATTTCGGGAATTCATATTCTCCTTTTCCAGTGAATACAGCAGATTTTTATATTCCTGCAATCGGAAGTCCAAATGTTCGCCCAGAAAGGACTGTACAATATGAATTCGGCTTTAGGTCATTTATTGCTGAAACTTATATTATGAGTATGACCATATATTACAAGGATATATATGATCTAATCTCTGCAACTATTTATGATGCAGATCCAGCTCAATATTCATTATATGAAAATCATGACTATGCAAATGTACGGGGATTTGAACTTGAAATAAGAAAGAATTTCAAAAACAATCTAGCTTGGTATGCAAATTATACTTTGTCTAAAGCAGAAGGTAGTGCTCCAAATGATAATTTCCATTGGGATGTCGCATACCTTGCCTCAGTTTATGGATGGAGGGACTATAATAGAACTTTTAATATGTCATGGGATCAAACTCATGTAATTAATTATGGCATTGATTACCAACATCCAAAAGGATTTGGATTAAATCTCATTGGAAATTATGGAAGCGGCCTGCCCTACACTCCAACAGATGCAAGAGGGAGACCAATTGATGATCCATATTCTGCAAGAATGCCTAGTACTTCCATTGTCAATATGAGAGCATACTATGATTTATCTCTTAAATCTGCCAACTTAAGGGTATATGCAGATATTGATAATTTGCTTGATCGATCAAATATCTATAATGTATTTACTGATACCGGGACGCCATCAGAATCAACAAATCCAAATACATCTCCAATGTGGATGCATCGTCCCTACTATTGGCAAGCACCAAGACATATTGAACTTGGCATTACAGTGAGGCTATAATTATGAATAAATATAAAATTTTATTTCTTATATCGTTTCTATTATCGAGTAATATCTATTCTGAGGAAATACCAAATATTTCTAAAAGAGATTATTATGATTATTACGTAGCACCTGCAAAAGGTAGAATGCCAGAAAGACTGAATAGATCGATGGGTTATGCAGATCGCAAGTTATCCGTTTTAGATAAAGGTAACATGGTTCTACGTATGTCTAATGCAGCAATCTATGGATACGATCGCTGGGGATTAAACCATGAATTTCCTGCAGGAAGTATGGCAAAAACAGGGTGTTGTACATATTATTGGACACAATCACCAATGGTTGGTGCATTAATTGATGGTTTACCATCTGTAGCTGTTGGTGTGCGTGGAAGTGTTCGCGATCATGAAGAGGAATTTGAACCATTACCAGGATATGATGCTGGTTATTCAGATACAGATAATAATGTAGGGATAGCTTTTAGTGATGTTCCAGAATCTTGGCCTGTCCTTTGGCCTCGAGAGACAGATCCTACTGGTACTTTTGAATCAGTAATTTTTAATGCTGATGGTTCTTCAGACACACTATATTTCCCGGGAATTGAGCCAGAACTTGGGCCAGATGGATTCCCTGATGCTCCCTGTGGCTTAGGAGTTCAGGCTGATCGAGAAGCATATTTCGTGGTTACAGATAATGACCCTCAAGAAGGGAATACATTTGAAAGCAATCAAGGTGTCGGTCCATTAAATGTTCGATTTGATATATGGGTTTTAAATTATTCCAGTACGTTTGGTAATGATGGTTTAATATTTATTCAAAAAATGACCAATGTTGGTAAGGATACCCTTAAAGATTTATATATGGGTATTGCAGGAGATCCAGATGCTCCAGAACAAGGAGGAGCCGAATGGACAGATGATATGGCTCTATTAATTACAGAAAATGACCCTCATATTGCTGAAAAACTAGTTGATACATCTGATGCTCATCTTTTAGAAAATTTTGCTATTGTATATGATGCTGATGATGCAGCACAAGGCTACCTGACATCTGGTGTTGGGTGGATTGGAGCTAAATTTCTTGACTTAACTAAATTCAATAGTGATGGAACTGATTCTACATATGGCGTAAGCACTTTTTACACATTTGAATATAGTCAAGATGCTCAGAGTGATGCACAAGCATATAATGAGCAAATGACTGGTGGAATTCAAACACCACAAAATATTCAACCTCGCCCTTCTGATAGTTACCAAAAGCCATATAGTTACGGGCCAGATATCACATGGGTAATTGCAGGTGGGCCGATGACTGTTGCTCCAGGTGAACAAGTAATATTTACATTTGCAGATTTTGTTGGAATAAATGAAACTGATTTAACTAGGAATGCAAAGTTATTTCAATCACTTTATAATAATAATTGTGCTACTCCAAAGCCACCTGATCAACCAATTGTGAATACTGTAGTTGATGATGGGAGAGTTGTCCTTATGTGGGATGATCGTAGCGAATTTTCCATAGATCCTGTCACAGGTAATAATGCATTTCAAGGGTATCGGGTATATCGCAGCACAGATAGAGGAAATACTTGGGGAACGGTTATTACAGATGTAAATGGTGATCCCACAGATTTCTATAAACCATTAGCGATATATGATTATGATGATAATCAAAGTGGTCCACATGTAATGACTGACCCTCTCATTTACTATAATCTCGGTTCAAATTCTGGGGTAAAGTATTCATATGTTGATAATAATATTATTAGTGGCTATGAATATTGGTATGCCGTTTCAGCTTATGATGGCATTGACGATTGGGCTGGCGCTCCTGTTGATCCTATGGAAAATCCAAAGGCAAAAAATGCATTCTATAGTGATAATGATAATACAGTTGCAGTTGTAGCTCAAAAGAAAGCGGCAGGATACATCAAGGGTTCTGTTCCAGATATGGCATTACATTCTTCTGGAGATTCAGATGCTATTTTACATTTAATCCCAGCTGATGCATTTTCGTTAGAATTTGGAGGTGATTCTCTATCAGCCCATGATTTTAACAGTAAAGGATATAGCTATAATGTCATAATTGATGAACAAACATTTGGCGATACGTTGACTATTAATTCTTGGAGCATGATAAATACTTCAACAGGTGATACAGTTGTTTCAAATGAGACAGATGTAGAATCAGGCCAGTTAAAGCATATAATTGATGGGTTTGTACCTATGTTTACAACTGCTTCATGGAATTTGTCTAGCTATGACTCTGTGAAACAAACAGTTAATCAGGATACTGCAACTTCCATATTATTCAGTGGAATTAATGCAACCTCAAATGATGGAACATGGGCTGGTTTTGTAGAAAATACGCCGCTTGATCCAAAACCATCTGCAAGACCAGGCGCTCACTTGCTTCAGAAAGATATTGAATTTCGATTTACATCTGGAGGTTCAGTAGCAACATACTTTAATGCACAAGTTACTACTATAGAAACTGTTGATATCCCATTTGAAGTTTGGTCCACCGAGGATAATAAACAAATTGATGCGGTTGTCTATATGGCAGCAGGGTCAAAACCAATATTTGATGAAGATACAGAAAATCCTGGGCATTATAAATTTACAAAGAATTTCTTTGTTATGCCTTTATACCAAGATTATACTGGCACAGGCCTAACAGATTGGTATAGTAATACCAATATTGGTTGGATGCTTCAATTCAATAAGAACGATTCTCGTTTCACAGAAGGTGATGAATTCAAAGTATATTTTCGCAATCCATTATTAGCTGGAAGAGATTCTTATACTATTGAAACAACTGCAGATAATTATCTAGTTAGTGAAGGTGATCTTGATGAAATAGTGGTTGTTCCAAATCCATATAATGCTACATCTGCATATGAACATATAGCATTTATTAGAGAAGTGCAATTTATGGGCCTACCTGAAAATTGTTTGATAAGAATTTTCAATACAGCTGGTGAATTAGTACAGGTAATTAAACACGATGTGAATAGTCCTGGATATAGGGGCCCTAGTATTGAAGCCTGGGATTTACGAACCTATAATAACCAAGAAGTATCTTTTGGGGTTTATATATTTCATGTAGTCTCGAATGATCAAGAATTCACTGGTAAACTTGCGGTGATAAAATGAAGAAGAACATAATCATAACTTTTATTACTATATACTGTGGTATCTTTGCACAATTTGATAATACAGGCACATCTGCAGCTAACTTTCTAAAAATAGGTATAGGTAGTCGAGGGATGGCCCTTGGTGGCGCTTTTACTGCCAATGTGCAGGATCCTTCCGCCTTACATTGGAATCCTGCCGGTATAGCTCATGCTTCAGATATACAGGTTTTGCTTTCCCAATACAATTGGATTGCAGATATGAAACACAGTTATTTTGGAATAGTTATTCCTGTTGGAGCAATAGGTAATTTAGGAATTAGTCTTAATAATCTTGATATGGGTGAAATGAAGAAAACAACAGAATTTGACCAAGATAGTAAAGTCGTTTTTCGCGCATCTGATATTGCTCTAGGTCTTGGATTTGGTAGAAAAATATCTGATCGATTTTCTATTGGTTTACATGGTAAGATTGTAAGAGAAACAATCTCTTTTTCCAATGCTACCGCGTTTGGTTTTGATGTTGGCTCTCAATATCAGACAGATTTTTCTGGATTATCTCTAGGAATGGCTATAACAAACTTTGGCACGAAAATGAAATTGGGAGGTACCGATCTTAAAGTAGACACAGATCCATATCTAGACCAGGATGCCAACCCAGATGTAATTGCTCAGCTTCAAACAGATGAATGGCCCTTACCTATGTCCTTTCGATTTGGTGCAGCTTTTACTCCCGTTGGTCCGACTTCTTTTATAAAGAATGAAGCTGTGGAGGCTTCCATTAGTTTAGACTATTACGACCCGCGAGACTACAACCCATATTATGCTGGTGGTCTAGAAATTAAAGTTCTTGGAGGGCTATATCTTCGGATGGGATTAGAAAATAAATTCATTCAGTTTAATGATTCACACGATGAAAGTATGGATTCTAATGATTTGACAGTCAAACTCGACAAAGATAATTCTCATGGATATATAAATAAAAGTGCTTTTGGGTTTGGTTTATCATCAACAATGTTTCCATTTATACCCTATGATTTTACACTTGATTACTCCGTTTCTGATATGGGAGTATTAGGGCAGGTTACTCGATTAACTTTTACAATCGGACTTTAATAGATATCTTATAAAAAGGCCTTCTTTAAGAGGGCTTTTTTTTTGATTTAAAATTCATATTAAACTCAAATAGATGAATCAACCATTATCAGCACATTTAAGCTATATTGAAAAAATATTTGGTCACCAACCAAATGCCGATGAGCTATTAGCAAAAGCATTAGATTTATTTGAATCAAATGCAAATCAAAAATCAATCCATGATTTTTTAGAATTGGGGCATCTTCCTGTTATTAATAGTGAAATTTGTAATGCAAATAAGGTTAATGAATGGTTTGAAATAATTCATAAACTAATAATTAAATCAACACTAACAGTAGGTCATTTGATTAATCAACGGGCGCGGTATTATGATGAAAAAGAATGCTTTAAAGTAATCAATGGAAATACTTTTGACAGTTATTCTTATAAACAAATATGGCATAGAATTATACAGCTTGGTCAAGCCCTATCAAATATAGAAATAAAATATAATAATAACATTGTTGTTGGAATATTCACTGAAAATTCATTTCGTGGTGCCTTGATAGATCTTGCCTGTTTATCATTTCATTTTCCAATTGTTCCAATACCAGTCACCACAACAGCTGAACACTTAGAGTTCATTATAAATAATTCTGAAATAACACATCTATTTATTGGTGGAGTTTCAGTTCAAGGAATTTTACGAGATTCTAAAATTGATCAGAATTCATTAGTTATTTTTCATTTAGATGATCATTCCGATGCAATCATTCATGCCAACCAATGGGAAAATTTTATATCTAAATCAGTTGAAAATGATGAAATTAATGTTTTAAAAAGAATAAACGACTGTGATATAAAAGATATATCTACTGTTATGTATACCTCAGGTACGACGGATAATCCAAAAGGTATAGTCTTCTCACAGGAAAACATTATATCAAAGAGATTTGCAAGAGCTTTAGCACTTCCCTCCTTTTCAAGTGATGATGTATTCTTATGCTTTCTTCCTTTGTATCATACATTTGGAAGATACTTTGAACTA
>CAYTYA010000039.1:0-14893 GCA_964442015.1 uncultured bacterium | reverse complement strand
GCGGAAGAAGAAGCACCAGCAGAAGAAGAGGCACCAGCAGAAGAAGAAGCACCAGCAGAAGAAGCTGATAGTAAAAAAGATAAAGAGCCTAAAGATAAGAAATCTAATAAGAAAGGCTCAGCAAAGAAGGCCAAAAAGTAGGGCCAAAATTGATGAATAATGAATATGGGTCATGCTAGTAAGCATAAAGGCCCAAGGAGGAAATGAGTATGAAGGAGTTAGTTGAAAGTATAGCCAAACATTTGGTAGATAAACCAGATGAGGTAAATGTAACAGATGTAGAAACGGAACAACGTATAATCTACGAATTGACTGTAGGTGAAGGTGATTATGGAAAGATCATAGGTAAGAGTGGAAGAAATATTTCAGCCATTCGTACCTTAGTTTTTGCAATTAATGCAAAGCAAGGCGGTAAGCGCGCTCGTCTAGATGTAATTGATTAGCTAGCGATTTAATATGAATAAACTTTTTCCTATAGGAGAAGTTACTCGTGCATCTGGCTTGAAAGGTGCAGTATCTGTTCGTCCGTTATCACGTTATTTTGAGGATTATATTCATTCCCATCAATTGCAGATTGGGCTTACAGAAAAATCCTCTAGTAAGCTTCAATTAAATAAAATGGTAGGTTCTGGTAAAAAATCTAGTTTTATTTTTAAGGGTTTTAAAGATAGAGATAGTGCTGAAACTATTATTGGCAAAAAGATATTTGCATTAGTTGATGAGCTGGATTCTATCCATTTTCTTTCTAGTGAATTGATTGGATATGGAGTATTTACTAATGAAGGGATTCGTATTGGTAGATTAGGAGAAATTCTTTGGCTCCCAGCAAATGATGCCTATGTAATTAATGATGGTGATAGGGAATTCCTGATTCCAATAATACCTGAAATTGTTAAAAGTATAGATTATTCGCAAAGAGCAGTATTAATTACCCCTATGGAGGGATTATTAGATTGAAGACAATTTCAATTATTACACCGATTCCAGATATGATCAATTCTATTATAGAACAATCTATATTGCGTAAAGCGATTGAAGGTGATGTAGTTAAATTTTATATAGTAGACTTAAGGGATTATGGTTTAGGGAATTATAAACAGATTGATGATGCTCCTTATGGAGGCGGAGGTGGTATGATTTTAATGGCCGAACCATTATTTGCAGCCTTAGATCAAATTATTAATAATTTGGAAGTTGGTAGTAATACGAAAATTATTTACCCTTCCCCACAGGGAAATTTGTGGTCCCATCATAATGCAATGGAAAATAGTGATTTTGACAACCTGATATTTATTTGTGGTCACTATAAAGATATTGATCAACGTGTGATTGATAAGTATGTGACCAATGAATATTCATTAGGTGATTATGTTGTTACTAATGGTGAAATTCCAGCAATGATTATGATTGATAGTATTGTCAGATTAATTCCAGGTGTGCTAAATAATTTTGATTCTGTCAAGACAGATTCATTTTTTTCTGGCATAGAATTGGATGCCCCATATTATACAAGACCATCTGAAATTGATAATTTAACCGTTCCAGATGTTTTATTAAGTGGTGATCATGATAAGATAAGTAAATGGCGCAAAAGTGAAAGACGCCTAAGAACTAAAAATAAACGTCCAGATTTATGGTTAAAAAGGACGAAAAAACTTAAATCATTAGAGGATAGATCATGAATAAATTACAAGAAGCAGTAAAAGATCAGTTAAGAGATGACTTGCCAGATTTTTCTCCTGGAGATACTCTTTCTATTGGAGTAAGAGTTGTGGAAGGTGGCAAAGAACGATTGCAGATTTTTAAAGGTGTTGTTATATCTAAAAGTGGAGGCGGGGTAGAAGAAACTTTTACAGTACGTAAAATCTCTGGAGGTGTTGGCGTAGAGAGGATCTTCCCTTTACATTCTCCTATGATAAATTCAATTAAGGTAGACCGCAAAGGCAAAGTGAGACGCGCAAAACTACACTATTTACGCGAATTGACTGGTAAAGCAACCAGGATCACAGAAAAACGCTAATCTTAGCGTATTTATCCTATTTTCGCCCTCATTATCCTAAGCTGGTAGTGAGGGCTTATTTATTTAAATATATAAATAAGCAAAAAAATAAATGATTCTGTTTTTTAAGTTTTTTGTAATTATAACATTTGAAGGTTGAATATTTATAATATGAACAGAATTGAGAAAACAATACTAGCGATCACAGGAGGTGCCCATCTATCTGTTCATGCATTAATGTTAGCGTTGCCAAGCCTGATTCCAATCTTTATGAGCGAGTTTAATGTAGGAATAGATGTTTTAGGATTTGTTGTTACAATTAGTGCTTTCATGTTCGGAGTTGGAGCCATTCCATCTGGTTGGCTCGAGAATAAGATCGGTGGAAAAACATTGTTAATACTATATTTATTTGGCTCTAGTTTCTCAGCGATACTTATTTCAGTATCTAATTCATTTAATCTATTGGTTTTTGGTTTAGGATTATTAGGTCTTACTTCGAGTATATACCACCCGGCAGGGCTTACTTTAATTTCTAATCGCATTCATCATATAACAAAAGGTATGGCAGTCCATGGCATTTTTGGCTCAACTGGATCGGCAATTGGCCCCGTATTGGCAACCACTCTTGCTCTTTTTATTTCCTGGCGCGCATCCTATGCAACTTTAGGATTATTTAATTTCACTCTTGGAATTGCTTCAATATTATTAATACCATCTACAAAAGATACTAAAAATGTTGAAATAATGAATAATGAAAAGAAGGCTAAGGTGACAAATAGAATAGCTTTGCTATTCTTTTATATAACTAATCTGATTATGGGGTTTGTATACTATGGATTTACAACATTTATGCCAATTCATTTTGCTGAAAACACCAAAGAATTCCTTCCTTTTATTTCTGATACTATGAAGGCAGGTGTTTTCCCTTCTTTTGTGTTTTTATCAGGAGTTATTGGTCAAATTATAGGAGGAAAGCTTGGAACGCATTTCAACAGGATTAGAATCCTACCATATATTATTGCGATAAATATCCCTTTTTTACTATTAATGGGCTATTCCAAAGGGTTTTTGCTTATTTTTTGTAGTTTATGCCTAGGAATGACATATTTTAGCAGCCAACCAATTTGCAATACAATTATTGCAGATTTAACAAATAGTAATAATAGAGGAATAGGATATGGAATCAACTTTTTTCTAAGCATGGGGATTGGATCTCTTGCAGCAATGATAGGTGGAATTCTTGCAATTAATTTTGGAACTACCATAATATTTATATCTATGGGTTTTTTACTTATTCCCGCTTTAATTACAAGTTATTTTATTATTTTAAAATCATGATTATTATTTTAGTGATAAAATATATCTATTTTATTGATTGATATGATTAGCAAGCAGTTAAAAGAACTTCCGTCCGTATCTCAAGTTATGCATGAGATAAATAATAGTATAAATCTACATAATAGGTACTTAAAGGAAATAATTAATTTAGAAATTAAGCTATACAGAAAATTGGCACAGTCCAATAAATTAGATTATAATCGCAAGGAGATTATTCAGAGAATTATTCAAGAAATTAATAGATTGGATCAATCCTCAATTAAAAATTTAATTAATGGTACAGGTATAGTATTACATACTGGATTTGGTCGTGCTCCTATATCAAAAAAAATAATTCAAAGAGTGGCAACTAAATTAGATGGCTACATTAATTTGGAATTTGATTTATTAGATGGAAAACGTGGTTACCGACAAAATCATTTATCACAAATGTCTAATGCAATATTTGGTTCTCAATCTAGTTTATTAGTTAATAATAATGCTTCTGCAGTTTTATTATCTCTTAATTCTTTAGCAGAAAGTAAAGAAGTAATTGTGTCTAGGGGTCAGGAAGTTGAGATTGGTGGCTCTTTTCGTATACCTGATATAATTCAAAAAAGCCATGCTAAACTCATAGAAGTTGGTACTACAAATAGGACTCATTTAGCTGATTACGAAAAAGCTATATCATCATCAACAGGTGTTATTTTATGGGCCCATACTAGCAATTATGTTGTTAAGGGATTTACAAAAGAAGTGCCACTTAAAGATCTGGCATTGCTATCAAAGAAAAAAAGAGTTCCTCTTGTTGTAGATTTAGGATCTGGAACAATTATTTCTACTGAGAATTATAATTTACCAAGGGAAAAGAATGTTCAAGAGATTTCAAAGATGGGTGCTGATATAATAACTTTTTCTGGTGACAAATTAATAGGAGGTCCTCAATGTGGATTCATTATTGGAAAAAAAAGGTATATAAATAAGATTTCACAAAACCCTTTGCATAGAACATATCGATGTGATAAGTGGACGATAGCTTTTATGGAAGAAACACTTAAGACTTTTCAATCAGAGGATAAATTTGACTCAAGCAATTTATCTTTACAATTACTTACTACATCAAAAAGAGAATTATTTGTTAGGGGAAAAAGAATTATTGATAGTATCCCTAAAAGTAAGATCAAGGTTCTTGGTCTCACTTTAGAAGAATCCTTGGTAGAAGCAGGAAGTGGCTCATTGCCATTAAAATCTATTCCTAGTGCAGCCTTAAAATTTCAACCACGGAAAATATCTGTATCATCATTGGCAAAATCTTTCCGTTTAGGTAAATACCCTGTCGTTGGGTATACTAAAGGGAATGTCTTTTATATTGACTTGAAAGCTGTATTGCCTAAACAAATATCTCATTTGATTGAATCAATTAAGCAGCTTTAATATGCCTCACGTAGTTATAGGGACTGCTGGACACATAGATCATGGTAAAACATCCTTGGTCAAAGCTCTAACGGGTACAGATACTGATAGATTAGTTGATGAAAAAAATCGAGGTATGACCATTGATTTAGGTTTTGCATTTCTTAATGATAATATCACTATTATTGATATGCCTGGACATGAAAAGTTTATACGTAATATGGTAGCAGGTGTATCTAATATTCATATTGCATTATTAGTAGTTGCTGTAGATGATGGTATTATGCCACAAACCAAAGAACATCTCCAGATTTTACAAATTTTAAATATTTCTACATGTATAATTGTTCTGACAAAGATTGATTTAATTCAGGAAAAGGAATGGATAGATCTTGTTGAACTAGAAGTTCGTGAGATGGTCAGAGATGTTTTTGAAAATATTGAAATTGTACGAACATCAGTGCAAACCAATGTAGGCATAAATCAATTAAAGAAGATTTTATCAAAACAGATCGCATTTAAAAATAAAATCAAAAAACATGATATTTTCAGATTACATGTTGATCGTTCATTTTCAATGATGGGTTTTGGAACGATAGTTACTGGAACAGTATTATCAGGTCAGCTTAAGAAGGGAGACAAAGTATTTGTTTTACCAGATAATATTTTAACTAAGGCTCGAGGAATTCAGAGGCACGGTGAAGAAATTAATTCTGTCCAAATTGGTGATAGAGCAGCAATAAACTTAGCAAATATTGAATTGGATAAAGTATGTAGAGGCTCTCAATTAACATCAAGTTCGAGTATGATATCAGTGAATCAATTTATTGCAAGGATTACAATTACCAATCAAAGTAATAAAAAATTTAAGCATAGACAGAGAGTTCGAATCCATTTAGGGACTGCTGAAATATTTGCTAGGATATATTTAATTGAAAAAAAAACAATAGATAATAATATAAGTACGAATGTTTTAGTGAAAATGGAAAAAAGTCTATCTATCTTCCAAGATGATTTATTTGTTATAAGATCTTACTCTCCAATAACTACATTAGGAGGAGGGATTATTTTAACAACTTTAATCATAAAAAATCTCCCATTCAAATCATGGGTTCCATTACTAGCAATAGATCCAATAAAAAGATTTGGTCAACTTATAAATTATAGTATGCCCAAATTAATTAATGAGTGGTCATCTATAACTCAACTTCATATTGATGAGATATCTAAATGGATAAAAGATTTAGGCATCTTTATTACTGAAAGTGGGTTTGTTTATACTGAAGACATAAAAAATGAAAGTATGCAGAATATTATTAGAATATTGAAGATTTTTCATGATAATAATCCATTGAGGAATGGTATGGGTTCTGACGTATTAAAACAACAATCTAAAATTGAAGAAGGATGGTTTCTTGAAATACTTTCATTGGTAGAAAAAGAAGGGCTTATTAAAAGGATTGGATCAGAATATGCTTTAACATCACATAAGATAAAAATAAGCGATAATATGATGCATCTTTATAAAGGGTTAGAAAAGAGTATTATTAAAAATGGTTTTATTCCAATCACCACTAAAGAAATTTCTGAACAATTCGATATAACTGAAAGAAAGGGTCTAGAGATATTACATGTTTTAAAAAATAAAAAAAAATTAGTTAAAGTAAATATTGATCTTTGGATGCATTCAGAAAATATAGATAAACTGTATCTGATAAATAAAAAACATTTTCAATCAAATAATGAATTGGATATATCATCGTTTAAAAACTATACAGGTTTAACAAGAAAATTTGCTATTCCTGTACTAGAATTCTGTGATAAGCAGGGATGGACAGCTCGTATGGGTAATTTGCGTATAAAAGGGAAAAATCTTTGAAAAATAAAACTATAAATGAAAAGAGTACCCCTTTAATGCGGCAATATGATGAAATAAAAGAGCAGTATAATGATGCAATTGTATTATTTAGGATGGGAGATTTTTATGAAACTTTCAATGATGATGCTGTAATTACAGCAAAAATCTTAGGCATTGTACTTACTAAGAGATCTAATGGAGCAGCTGCTGAAGTTCCATTAGCTGGATTTCCGTATCATTCTATAGATAATTATTTACATAAACTTGTAAATGCTGGCCACCGAGTTGCTATCTGTGAACAAGTAGAAGATCCAAAACTTGCTAAAGGGATTGTTAAAAGAGAAGTCATTGAAGTTGTTACTCCGGGAACAATCACAAGTGATACCGCTTTAAACAATAAATCTAATCAATATATTGGATGTATTCATTTTGATAATAAAAATTCGGGATATGCTATTTTAGATCAATCAACTGGTGAACTATTTGTAGGTCAATGTTTAGTAGCTGATTTAACAGAATCATTATTAAAGTTTGCCCCTAGAGAAATATTGATTGGTAATAAAATTGTTTATTCGACTACCTTATGGTATAGAACATTAAGACCATTTGTAACTGTAATTGATGATTGGACAATATCTTATGATGAATCATACAGAATACTAAAAAAACATTTTCAAGTTCGATCATTAAAAGGTTTTGGATGTGAAAATTTGAACTTAGCTGTAGCAGCTGCAGGCGCGATTTTTTTCCATATAAACAATACATTGAATGGATCTTTGGATCATGTAACTAATTTAAAGACAGTTCATGATGATGGGATAATGGGGTTGGATAGCTTTTCAGTTAAAAATCTTGAAATATTTAGATCATTATCAACACAAGGGAGTCATGGTACATTAATTGATTTATTGGATCATACGGTCACAAATGGGGGCGGCCGAATGCTAAAACAATGGCTTAGCAGACCATTAAATGATATTCAAAGATTGAATAATCGTTTAGATGTTGTTAATGCGTTTACAAATCATAAAAACCAATTAAATAAATGTAGAGTTGTTTTTAAAGATATACTCGATATAGAAAGAATATTGGGAAAAATCAACCAAAGTAAAGTTACCCCTAGAGATATAATTGGTTTGAAACAAAGTTTAAGTAAAGTACCTGACCTTCAAGAAATCTTCTTAAAAATTGATGATAAATACTTAAATAAATTACGATCTACTTTTGTTGATACAGGCCAAATAGTTGAGCTTATATCTTCACAATTAAATGATGAAGTCCCAGCACAGATTAAACAAGGGAATATTTTTCGCAAAGGTATAAATAAAGAATTAGATGAAATACGAAAATTAATTTCAGGAGGAAAACAATGGGTTAAGGAACTGGAGAAAAATGAAAGAGAACGTACTGGTGCTAGTCGATTAAAAATTGGCTTCAACAAAGTTTTTGGATATTATTTGGAAATTTCAAAATCTCAGCAGAATAATATTCCAGATGAATATATTCGTAAACAAACATTAGTTAGTTCTGAACGTTATATCACAACTGAATTAAAAGAGTATGAAGAAAAAGTTTTATCTGCTGAAGAGAAGATGCTAGCAATTGAAACAGAACTTTTCTCAATATGTTGCAACAAAATCTTAGAAAAAGTTGAGCTGATTCAAACTAACGCTAAAATACTAAATCGTATTGATGTATTAATGACTTTTGCACATTTGGCTATTCAAAATAGATATTCTAAGCCAAGGTTGTCTAATAAGACTTTTTTAAAAATTATTGATAGTAGACACCCTATTGTGGAAAAGCTATTACCTTCGTCTGAACGTTTTGTTAGTAACAGTATTGATTTAGATGTAAGTAAAAACCAGATTCATCTTATTACAGGTCCTAATATGGCTGGGAAATCTACTTATTTACGTCAGATAGGTTTACTTGTTTTAATGGCCCAGATTGGATCTTTTGTTCCTGCAAAAAATGCTGAAATTGGTATTGTAGATCATCTTTTCACAAGAGTGGGCGCAAGTGACAATCTTGCTGGTGGTGAAAGCACATTTCTTGTTGAAATGATCGAAGCTTCAAATATTATTCATAATGCTACACCGCAAAGCTTAATTCTTCTTGATGAAATTGGTCGTGGTACTGCAACATTTGATGGTTTATCATTAGCATGGTCTATCACAGAATATTTGCATAATAATCAATCTGTAGCTGCTCGAACATTATTTGCAACTCATTATCATGAGTTGACCAAATTAGAGCAGACATTGGATAGATTAGAGAATCATCATGCTGCTGTTAAAGAATCTGAAGAAGAAATTATATTTTTAAAAAAGATTTTACCTGGTCCTGGTGATAAAAGCTATGGTATCCATGTGGCAAAAATGGCTGGTCTTCCAAAGACTATTCTAGATAGGGCTAATGAAATTCTTAAATATCATTTAAAAGAAAGTCAAGAAGCAGGTAATTATTTACCAGAAAAACATGCCAATCAGGTCTCAATTTTTCAAGATCATACTTTATCTTATTTGAATGATCTCAAGAAAATCAATATTAATGAATTAACTCCTTTAGAAGCATTAAAGATTTTAGATGATTTGAAGAAAAAATATGAATAGTAAGAATTCTTTTTTCATTATCTTAATACTTTGTTCTTACATTTATTCTGAATCCATTTGGGTAAATTATGGTTGGGAAATCTTTGATAATGCAGGAGATGGTCGTGCATTATCATTAGGGAATTCTTTTATTGCTGATGGAACATCTCCGATATCAGTCTTATGGAACCCAGCGCACCAGGATCCTAAGAGAGATTTGCCTTTATCCTATGGGCATCAGAATCGTTTTGCAGGTTTAGTTAGTAGTGATGTATTAGTTTTTGGTTTTAAGAATAAATTTAGAACACCATTAAGTATAGTAATTTTACGTGAAGCAGTATCAAGGATACCTGATACTAGAGATCTGTTACTTGATTGGGGAGAAGATGGAATGCCTGGCACGATGGATTTTGGTGAAGGAAATGGAGTGTTAGATGAAGGAGAAAGACTTGATTTTGAAAATATAAAATATTTTAATCAGTCCCAGTGGGCTTTGCATTTTAGTACTGCAAAAAGAATTAAAAACGTTACGCTTGGTATTGCTGCAAAGAGTCTATTCCATAATCTTGGCGGATATCATGGAAACGGATTTGGGTTTGATATTGGCGCAAAGTTTTCTCCATGGGAAGATAATATTATAGGAATAGCATTTAATCATTTTACGACCTCTTGGTTTATATGGGATAATGGTACGGTGGAAAGAACTATGCCAAGTATTACTTTAGGAGTAACTCAATTATTACAATTATCTAAATTACCTTTGGGTTTTAGACTTAATGGTGGAGTAGTTAAATCGTTAGGGTATAAAGGGGTTTTGTACAACCTAGGTGTTGAGTTAAACTATCAATCTAATCTTCAAATTAGATTAGGAAGAAATAGTAATGGTTTTCTTTCAACTGGAATAGGTTTAATATGGAAAAACTTTTCAATTGACTACGCGTATAGACCATCACCGTCAAATACTGGATTTGGATCTAGTCAGTTAATATCATTTAGGCTAGACCCAATTTGGTTTAAAAATAAAATAATTTCTTTTTTATAGATTATTGTTCAAATATACTTTTTTGATCTTTATTTGAATAAAGACACCAAAATGAATTAAATTTATCGCTCACCCTGGGTAAGGAAATATGATTTTAAGTATGACAGGTTTTGGTCATTCAGTTATTGATACTGAAGTTGGACAGTTATCCGCATCCGTGCGGTCAGTTAATTCACGATATTTAGATATTAAAATACGTGGTGTAAACATTGATCCAAAAGTTGAGCGAGAGATTAGACAATTAATATCTAAGAATCTAATCAGAGGTTCTGTGCAAATTTTCTTTGAGATTGGAAAAAACTCTCCATCGAATAATAGTTTTTCTTTTAATAAAGATCGGTTTGAAGCAATAGATGAAACTCTAAAATTAATTTCACAAAATTATTCTTATACGATTAATCCTGGTGATTTTATTAGAGCATCTGATCTCTTACTAGATAATAGATTAGATAATTTGAATTCAGACGATATTATTAAAATCACTAATGAAGCAGTATTGCAGTTGATCGAGATGAGAGAATTAGAAGGAGATAAAATATATAAAGATTTAGTTTTGAGAATAAACATTTTAAAAAAAGGAGTTAAAATTTTAGAGAAGTTGAATAAATCTTTTGCTACTAATAGAAAAGAAAAATTGCAAACTCGCTTACAAAAGTTATTAGGAGAACATGAATTGGATGAGTCAAGATTAATTCAAGAGGTTGCAATTTTAGCAGAACGAGCTGATGTAACTGAAGAAATAGTTCGTTTGAAAAGTCATTATGAACAATTAGATAAATTATTAGATAGTGGTGATAGTATTGGTAAAAGATTTACTTTTTTAATTCAGGAAGTATTTCGTGAAATTAATACGATAGGTTCAAAGAATGGTTCAGTAGATGTAATCAATCAGATAATACTTATGAAGGATGAACTAGAAAAGATAAGAGAACAAGCGCAAAATATATTATGAAGAATCTAATTGTTCTATCTGCTCCCTCCGGAGCTGGAAAATCTACTTTGTGTGAAGAGATAAGAAGGAAAAAATCTCAAATTAAATTTTCAGTTTCATGCACTACTAGACCTAAGCGTGATTATGAAATGGATGGGGTAAACTATTACTTTTTATCATATAATGAATTTATGAAAAAAGTAGAAAATCATGAATTTGTAGAGTTTGAAAAAGTACATGGCAACTATTATGGAACTTTAAATAACACTATTAAGGATGCAATTAATAGTGAAGAATTAATATTGTTTGATGTTGATGTGAATGGTGCAATGTCAATTAAAAAAAAATATCCTAATAATACTCTTACTATATTTATTTTACCCCCTTCAATAGAAGATTTGAGAATGCGTTTGATAAATAGAGGTACAGACTCAATAGAAAGAATTAATAAAAGACTAGAAAGAACAAATAAAGAGATGAAGTTTAAAGATAAATTTGATACCTTTATGATTAATGATGATCTATCTAGTGCAATTGATAAATTAAATGAAATAATAACTAATCAAAATCAAGGAGTAGCATAATGGCAGTTAAACCTTTATCATTGCGAAAATTAGAGGAAAAGTCAAAGAATATCTATGAAGCTGTGGTAGTAATGTCAAAAAGAGCCCGTCAGATTAACCAAGAGCGGTATGAAGAAAAAGTCATAAATGAAACAGATGATATCAATGAGTTAGATGTTTTAGATGAATTACCACAAATTAATCCGGATGAATATGAGGAAAAAGAAAAAGTAACTACTGAGGCTCTGGATCAGTTTTTAGCAGGAGATTTACAATGGAGAGAACTAGAAGGTGATGATTCATAGGAATAAAATTGATAAAAAATAATTTTATTAATCAATATTTGAGACAGACTCAAGATATTTATGGCGATAAGCTCTATTTAAAAATTAATAAAGAGACTAATGGAGCTAATAGCCCAGATAATTCATTGGATGATTTTTATTATTTGATTAATAGCTGTCAGAAATGTCAACTAGGAAATTCAAGAAAAAACTTTGTTTTTGGTATTGGTGATAAAAATGCTGACCTATTACTTGTAGGAGAAGCACCTGGTGAGAAGGAAGACCTTGAAGGTGTCCCCTTTGTTGGTCGAGCAGGGAAGTTATTGGATAAAATTTTATCTGCTATATCTTTGTCAAGAGATAAAGGTGTTTATATCTGCAATGTTTTAAAATGTCGCCCTCCAGATAATCGCGATCCTTTACTTTCTGAGATTGAACAATGTGAGCCTTATCTTAAAGAGCAAATTAATTTGATAAAGCCAAAACTAATAGTAGCTTTAGGTAGAGTAGCAGCAAAGACCTTGTTAAAAAATGATTTGGCATTAAAAGATATGCGTTCAATAAAATATGACTATTATGGCACCCCGCTTATCGCTACTTATCATCCTGCTGCTTTATTAAGAAATCAGAATCTTAAACCTGCTGCATGGGAAGATTTTAAATGGATAAGAGATCTAATCAACTGATAATATGGCAAATAATAAAACCGTTCAAAATTTAAATTTGCAACCACAATCGATCGAGGCAGAGCAAGCTGTATTAGGTGCGATGCTATCAAGTAAGGATGCAATAAGTAAAGCACTGCAATGGGTGCGCAGTCATCATTTTTATAAAGAATCTCATAGTAAAATATTTCTAGTAATGTCAGACCTTTTTGATAAAGGTGAGCCAATAGACACTATTTCAGTTATAAATAAATTAAAAAAGAACAAACAAATAGATGACGTAGGAGGAGCTTATTTTATTACTGGTTTGGTAGAATCCGTACCGACGGCAGCGAATGTTGAAAGTTATGCAAAAATAGTCTTAGAAAAGTTTATGCTTCGCGAATTAATTAGAGCTTCTCACGAATTATCCAAAGATGCCTATAATGATCGTCAAGATGTAGGGGAAATTTTGGATGCTGCTGAGCAAACAATATTTGCAATAACGCAGGATCGTCTCCGTGGTGGTTTTATGCCTATAGATGGAATATTGCATGAGACGTTTAAGAATTTAGATCGTATTGCATCTAATCCTGGGTCTGTAACGGGCGTTGCCTCAGGATTGATCGATTTGGATGAAATTACTTCTGGTTTTCAAAAAGGTGACCTAGTAATAATTGCGGGTAGGCCCTCCATGGGTAAGACAGCATTGGCATTATCAATTATGCGAAATGCTGCAATAGATTTTAAAATCCCTGTAGGAATGTTTAGTTTGGAAATGGCTAATCATCAATTAGCACAAAGACTACTCTGTGCTGAGGGTCGAGTAGATAGCCATTTGGTTCGAACAGGTAAACTCCCTAAAAACCAATGGCAAAATTTAAGTCGTGCAGTTGGGTCTCTTGCTGAAGCTGAAATTTATTTAGATGATACCCCTGCTATAACTGTTCTGGAGTTACGAGCAAAAGCAAGAAGATTGAAAGCAGAGAAAAATTTAGGTCTCATAATTGTTGACTATCTGCAATTGATGCAGGGACCTAGGAATATTGAGAGCAGACAGCAAGAAATTTCTAACATATCACGTTCATTAAAGGCTCTAGCAAAAGAATTAGATGTTCCTGTAATAGCTTTATCGCAGTTATCTCGTGCTGTTGAACAGAGGAGTGATCATAGGCCACAATTATCTGATCTTAGAGAAAGTGGAGCAATAGAACAAGATGCTGATGTTGTTATATTCTTATATCGTTCATGGGTTTACTCTAGAGAAGAAGAAGAGAAAGGTAGAGCGCAAGCTATTGTTGCAAAACAAAGAAATGGACCTATTGGTATTGTAGATCTATCATTTATAGATCGTTTTGCCCGATTTGAAAGTGTTTCAGCATTTGAAGAGTTAGAGTCTGAAGTTCCATTTTAATGCAGAATCCTTTAGCAAAATTTGTTCCGCACCTTGTTGGCGAATATCCAAAGAAATTTTTGAATTTATTTGAAAGTGTATCAATCCTTAATGGATTTGACAAAGGGGAGATAAAAGATCTATTATGGCAAGCATATGAATTTTCTAGTACTCATCACGAGGGTCAAAAAAGAAAATCAGGCGAACCCTATTTTCATCATTGTTTAGCAGTTGCTAATACTCTTGCATTATGGAAAATGGATCATTTTACTATTGCGGGAGGGATGTTACATGATACAGTAGAGGATACAGATGCATCAATTAACGATATAAAATCTTTGTTTGGTGATGATGTGGCCGATCTTGTCGATGGTGTTACTAAATTAGGAGGCATCCGGTTTTCAAGTAGAGAAGAGAAACAAGCAGGTAATTTTATGAAAATGTTGCTTTCTGTTGCAAAGGATCTGCGTGTCATAATAATTAAATTTGCTGATAGACTTCACAATATGAGGACAATCAAGCATTTATCTAGGATTAAGCGTCATCGAATCGCGATAGAGACTAGAGATGTTTATGTTCCATTAGCTAATAGGTTGGGCATGGCAAAGGTAAAAGCTGAGTTAGAAGATTTAGTATTTCAAACATTGAATCCAAAAGTATATTCTGAACTTGAGTCAAAAATTAAATCAAGTAAAAGATCTAGAGAGCGATATATTTCTGATATTACTAAACCAATAATGGATGAATTATCAAAGTATAATTTGGATGCATCAATTTATGGTAGAGTGAAATCTTATTCTTCTATATATGGTAAGATGGAAAAAAGAGGTAAGTCTTTTAATGAAATTTATGATA
>CAYTYA010000038.1:0-15431 GCA_964442015.1 uncultured bacterium | reverse complement strand
CCTGGAGAAATTCCGTATGAATGGCCGGTTAATTCTGGTCAAATGTATATTGCCATGACTGCACTTGCTGTTGGTGCCGAAGTAGTTACAAATGAAGGTGATATACGACCATTGGTAACCATTCCTTTTCGTTCGGATCAATCAGGTAATTCCATGACCTGGGAACCAGTACCTGGTTATTTAAACCCTAATTCACAAAAAATTGCGATCAGCGATGATGAAAGCACATGGCCAGCTATTTGGCCTGATAAGATAGATGACTCCAATGATCCTGGTTGGGGAAGTTCATGGAATGGATATTTTGGTAAAAACCAGTTTAATGCTCAGCAAGAAATATACTATAAAGCTTCCGATGATCGAAATTTCATCGTTGGTGTTCCATATACACCTGATACAACTGATATATATCGTAAAGGCGCAGGGTTAATGACTGGAGTACGTGTGCTTCAATGGAAACAAGTTCTTATTGAAGATGTCGTATTTATCCTACATGAAATTAAGAATGATGCATCCTATGATTATGAAAAGGTGTCCTTTTCCATGTGGCTTGCTGATTTGGTTGGAGGCGATGGCGATAGTGGTGATGATACTCCAGATTTTGATTTACTTTATGATGTTGCCTGGTCCATGGATAGTGATGGTATTGGGAACGCAGCGTTTGGTTCTGACCCTGTAGGTGTTGCCGCTACTTCCTTTATCGAAACCCCAGGGAACAATACGGATCGAATTGATAATGATGGTGATGGTGAAGATAATGGCCCTATTATTAGTGAGTTTTTTATTATTGATGAAATCTTAGGAAATGCTGTTGATGATAACGGAAATGGTTTGGTTGATGAAAATATGACACATGTGCCTTTTGGAGATCAGTCTGGAGTTACATATGCAGATCATATTGATAACGATCAAGATGGGGAGGAAAATAGTCCGATTGTTACGGAAGAAATGATTAATGCTGCCTATTCACAATGGCAGATATGGCCTCCCTCTAACGATTCCATGCAAGATTCCATCATTCATATTATTGGTCTTGATGAAAACGATCTTGACCTATCATATGCAGACGGAATTGATAATAACGCTAATCCTGATGATCCGTATGCATTAGAATACCCATATGGGTACGGAGCCGATGTGAATTCGCCTTTAATTACAGATGAAATCATAGCTATTGCAGCAACAGATGAATGGAAACGATATGCAGTACCAAATTCAAATATTATTTTATACGATGTAAATACAGAAGATTTAGGCAAGCCCTATGCAGATGGAATTGACAATGATGGAGATGGAGCTATTGATGAGGGAATTGATGAGGGAATTGATGAGATGATTGATGAATCAAGAGATGATTTTATCGATAATGATTTCGATTGGGATCCCAGTGATGATGTAGGGATCAATGGAGATGAATCTGGAGGAATTGCAGCTGGAGTCAACGATCAAAAACCAACTTCTGGCTCTGGTACTGGATTTCCGGGAGAACCAAATATTGACAAAACGGATGTAGCAGAATCCGATCAAATGGGACTCACTGCTGTAGGGTATGATCCAGCAGGGTCCATTCCTATCACTAGCGATAATTATCTCTGGTTATTTTATATGACCCCAGGAACTTATTGGCAACCCCCAGCTGGTGGCCAACCGCCTGGTGATTATGATTTATTTGTTACTTCGGGATTTTTTCCATTGAAGGCTGGACAGACAGAACGTATTGCTATGTCCGTTACACTTGGAAATGATGTAGCAGATGCCCTTCGGAATAAAGCAGTGGCTCAAACCACATATGATTTTGATTATCAATTTGCCAAAGCTCCAAATCCTCCAAAGGTATCATCTGTGACTGGAGATGGTTTTGTAGCTCTTTACTGGGATGAAAGCGCAGAGCAATCGTTCGATAAATACATGGGCGAAGTTACCAACGGTGTGGATTTATATGATTTTGAAGGATATAAAATATATCGAGCTACTGATTTTGAATTCGATGATGCCTACACGATAACTGATGGAGATGGAAATTTAACCTTTCTGGAACCATATACTCAAAATGGAGAGAAAGCTCAATGGGATTTAGATAATGGCAAGAATGGATGGCATCCAGTTGATTTAAATGGGATAAAATTTTATCTTGGCGATGATACAGGAATTCGCCATTATTATCGAGATGAAAATGTTATAAATGGGCAACGGTATTATTATGCTGTTGTTTCTTACGATTATGGTGGTGATTTGACAAATGATATCATTCCTAGCGATTCCCCTATGCGCCTACGAGTGAATTCATTGACTGGTGAAATTGAGATGGGTCCCAACGTGGTTGAAGCAACCCCCTCTCCTCCTGCTGCTGGATATACGGATGCAGAATTTGAGGGATCATTACTTAACCATATTTCTGGAACATCAAGCGGAGAAATATATCTTGAAATTGTTGATCCAATCAGTGTAAAAAATAATCATACGTACCATATAACATTTTCTGATACAATACTACCGAATCAACAAGGAATTGCTGGATACGATACCGTTACTACCAAATCGTATTATTTAACTGATGTAACCTTTGAAAATTCACTGGATACACTGATTAATGATAAAGATTTGAATACGGAAGACGGTCAAGTAATTGATGGGTTTAGACTATCATTCAACAATGTAAACGAGCTACGATTTAATTCGGAAGAATCTACCTGGTCTCGGGATAGCATATGGACATACAATGTGCGTCGATATGCGACATTTAATGTAGTTGGCACTCAATTACCTTTTGATTATCGCATCATATTTTATAATACAGATATAGACTCAACCATTGACCTTTGTATGCGGTATCTTCCTAATTCTACGAATTGTTACCCTGGCTTCCTTTATGAATCTCGAAATGTAAATTTTAAGGCACAAAGACGAGAATCTCTAACTGGAGTTGATATAGTAGACTGGGTGGACATCCCTACGGGGTTTATTGATGTTATCCCAATGGGAGATCCTGATGGAAATTTTAATGCAGATGGAAATAGGGAAAGCGATTGGATTGTATTTATGGATTATGAAGATGAAAATGGAAACCCCGCACCTTCCTGGTCATTTTATTTAAACTTACACCCAAATGATGAAGCATTGATTTATAGCGAACCCCAGCCAGGAGATACGGCATATATCTTCATTGAAAAACCATTTCTTCAAGAGGATATTTACGAATTTACCACCATCGCCTCGCATATAGATCAGCAAAAAGTTTTATCGGATATGGATAAAATCAAAGTTGTACCCAATCCATATTATGCTACGAATTCTTTTGAAGGATTAAATACCTTCACTTCTGGTAGAGGTCCAAGAGAAATACAATTTCGTTACTTACCACAGGACTGTATCATTCGTATATACACGATTTCTGGAGAGTTAGTTAAAGAAATACATCATGTTTCATCAATCAATTATGGTACAGGAAAATGGGATTTGCTTACCAAAGATAATTTAACGGCAAGTTATGGTGTTTATATCTATCATATTGAAGCAAAAGATATAGGCGAAAGAATTGGAAAATTGGCTATTGTGAAATGATAAAGTTCATACAATACATTCTTTGTTTTCATTTTTTCTTAGGTAACGTTCTTGCTGTAGATAAAATCGGCACTACTGCAGCAAAGTTTTTACACATGAATGTTGGCTCCAGAGCTGTTGGTATGGGTGGTGCTTTTACTTCCATTGCAAATGATGCCTCAGCAATGTACTGGAATCCAGCAGGCTTAAGTTTTTATAATACAAAAGAAGTGTTTTTTAACCATTCTAATTGGATATCAGATATTTCATTTGATTACTTTGGCTTTTCTTTGCCATTAATGAATAACCATTTTTTTGGGTTGAATATCACTTCTGTTACCATGGATGATATGGAAGTAACGAGATATGGTAATGAAAGTACTGGGGAAACATTTGCTGCATCAAACTTTGCAATTGGAGCCACATACTCTTTGAATCTAACTGATAGGTTTTCTATTGGTTTTAATGGAAAGTATATTCAAGAAATTATTGCAAATAATAACGCTACAGGAATTGCTTTGGATATAGGTACGTTATTCTCTACTCCGTACGGTTTTAAACTGGGTACCAGTATCAGTAATTTTGGACCAAAAATGAATATGACTGGAGACGATCTTCTTGTTCCTGTAGATATAGATGAGACTATAGAAGGGAATAATGAAAGTGTTACAGGATATTTATCGACGGATGATTTTGATCTTCCCCTTATTTTACGAGTAGGCATATCTGATGATTTGAATGTAGGTCAAATAGGCACAATGACCTGGAGTATCGATGTCAATAGTCCAAATGATAATTCCATGTATGTCAATACAGGAATTGAATGTGGATTATTTAATAATCTATTTGTGATACGAACGGGTATGAATTCTTTATTTTTACATGATAGGGAGAAAGAACTGTCCATGGGGTTAGGATTTAATTTGACAAATATCTTAAAAAAGAATCTATATATAAACTATAGCGTGGAAACGTTATCCCATTTGGGAGAAACGCATCAATTCAGCGTTCAATTTGGGTTATGATTATCTAAAAAATATATTATATTTCGTTCACGAATTTTTAAAATAAATTCAAGATTGTTAATTAGTTAAGGAGGAGATTAATAATGAGAAAAATGTTGTTTGTATTTTGTTTTAGTATTTCAACTATTGTTTATGGGGGTCATAATTCTCTTGTAATTGGAGGTATTCTCGATCTAGGCACATCAGGTAACTCTGGAAAAGCATTGCAGTTTGTTGCTGTTGAAGATATCGCAGATCTTAGTGTATACGCTGTAGGTATAGCCAATAATGGTGGTGGAACGGATGGAATTGAAGCAAATTTTCCTGCTGTAGAGTTAGCTGCAGGTGAGAGTTTTTGGTTTTTGTACGATTCTGCAGCTTATCAGAATTATTTTGGAGATGTATTTGGTGATTATAATGTTAATTTTGGATATGATTCCGATCTGAATTCAAATGGTGATGATGCCATTGAATTATTTTATATGAATGGTATTGATACTGCTCTTATAGATCTTTATGGTGATCTTGATACGGATGGAACTGGTGAAGATTGGGAGTTTATGGATGCTTGGGCATTTAGAAAATGTGATGCACGTGTTCCTAGTGACACATTCAATATTGCACAGTGGACAATAGCTACTCCAAACTGTTCTGATGGTTCTACAACAAATGCTGACTCAGACTGTTCATACCCTATTGATGGTTGTCCTTCTGTTCAATTTAATTTAAATACTTCCACTGCTAATGGATTTACCGATTCCAGTACATTGGTTCTTCGAGGAAGTTTCAATGGCTGGGCTGGAAATGAATGGGAAATGGATAATGTAGGTGGAGACTATTGGGTTTTAAATGCTCCTGTAGGCCTTGATACGGCAAGTTACGAATTTAAATATGTACTAGTTGGCGAAAGTGGTGACACCTGGGAATCAACTAGTAATCGCGCCTTAACTGTGGCAGCTGGTAATACAGTCTTACCTCAAGACTATTGGGAAAATGGTACAACTCCCCCATACACACCAACGGATAGTGTAGATGTATGGTTTCGTGTAAGTACTGCAGGCATTGTTGACTATGCAGGTGAAGTAATGCATATTGCAGGTAGCATGAATGGATGGACTGGAGCCGCATTAAGTCCTGAAGGAGATTCCACATTCTGGTCTGGACAATATTCTTTTGCTGCTGGTACTGCAATTGAACATAAATTTATTAAAGGTTCTGATGGATGGGAAAGCAATGATAACCGTACCGCTACCGTAAATCAGGATACTACGTTGCAATGGGTGTATTGGAGCAATGTACCACCAACGGATGTACAACCTGTCAATGTAACGTTTACTCTGAATACCTCCACCGCTCCTGGTTTTACAGACTCAACAAATACTCTTGTCATTCGTGGAAGTATGAATGGTTGGGATGGTGTTGAATGGGAATTAGATAATGAAGGTGGAGATTATTGGACATATACCACAACTACTGCTTTAGCCATGGGAGATTATGAATATAAATATGTCATGCTAGATGAATTAGAAAATGTAAATTGGGAATCGACTGATAACCGTGCATTATCTCTATCGAATGAAACGGACGATGTTGATTTAGCTGTCGATTATTGGGAAAGTGGTACCACTCCCCCATACACACCAACGGATAGTGTAGATGTATGGTTTCGAGTCAGTACGGCTGGAATTGTAGGGTATGCAGGTGAAGTAATGCATATTGCGGGAACCATGAATGGTTGGACTGGAGAAGCATTGACTCATGAAGGAGATGATTTCTGGTCTGGACAATATTCCTTTGCTGCTGGTACTGCAACAGAGCATAAATTCCTCAAAGGTAGTGATGGATGGGAATCAAATGATAACAGAACAGCTCTTGTTACTCAAGATACTACATTAGCATGGGTGTATTGGGATAATGCTCCACCGTCTAATGTGCAACCTGTAACTAAAACCGTTATCTTTTCTGTGGATTTATCGGAATGGTTAGATGAAGAAGGCGCTACAGGTATGCCTATCTTTAGTGTTGCTCGTGGGGATGTCATGCAGGTTCGTGGTGGTTTTAATGGCTGGAACGGTGATGATCCAGCTGATTCTGAATTAACCAGAACTCCTGGCACAAACATATTCAGTTTGGCACTTTCACTAACAGATCTACCGGATCATGAAAATGAATACAAATTCTTTATTGAACATAGCGAAGAATCTGTAACGCACCTCACTGCTACATATGGTGAACTATGGTCTGATATGGGATGGGAAGATTCACCGGCATTTGGTGGCGGTAATCGAACATTCGCTATCGGCGAAGATGATGGTACAGGTCTGTTAGAATTAAACTTAGCTGGATATTATGATCTTCCTGCTGGTGCAGTTGTTCCTGCTGGACAGGAAATTTCTGTTATGTTTAGCGTTGATATGTCTGGAGCAAGTGAAGATGGCTTTGATTCTGCTGAAGATTCTGTATATATCAAACTGGAAGACAAATGGTTAAATTATCTGCAAGGATTTGACAATGGTCAAAAATTTGTAGCAACCAGCAATGGTGATGGATCCTATTCCGCAACCGTTGATTTTGTTGGACCATTAGCATGGCACATGATCTACCATTGGGAATTCCTTGACGTATCCGAATCTGTTGTTGTAAGTGAAGGCGGTGGTTTTGGTTTTGGAAGATTCCGTGCACGATATATGCATTCCAACTCCGATTTTGATTGTAGTTGGGGAGATTGGGCATTCGATGATGATGGGTGGCAAAAAGATCCACCTCTTCCTGTAGAAGAATGGGATCCAGATGCAGTATGTGTTGCGCTATCATTAGTAAGCGATATTGTTCCTACAACATTTGCTTTGTCGGATAATTACCCAAATCCATTTAATCCAACAACCAATATTTCTTTCAGCATACCAATGCAACTGGATGTTCGGATTAATATCTATAATATTATGGGACAACTAGTTGCAAATGTTTCTCATGGGGAACTCAATGCTGGTACCTATAATATTCAATGGAATGGAACAGATCAAGGAGGCAATATGCTTCCTAGTGGGTTGTATTTCTATGAGCTTGAAGCTGGAAACGAATTCAGGCAAATTAAGAAAATGACTCTGGTCAAATAACCAACCTAATTTATGATATAAAAAGGGGTTCATTGTTGAGCCCCTTTTTATATTCAGGTAATAATTATTTTTTTATTAATCAACTATAGGAAATTTATGAAGGTGTTCAAGTATCCATTGATTTTTACATTCCTAGTGTTTTCAATTTCTTGTGTATATAATGATTTAAACAGAGATTATTATCTCTTATCTCCAGATGAATCCCTTTCATTCACATTCCATTCAGATGAACAGAAAATTTCTTATTCACTGAAGAAAAATAATCAGCTTTTAATTGAAAAGTCTCTATTGGGGATATTAACGGATCAATTTGATTTATCTGATGATTTAACTATTAATAAAGTTCAACGATCAAGCAAAAATGAGACGTGGACACAAGTCTGGGGAGAGCAAAAACATATCACAGATAATCATAATGAGTTAGCCGTTTATTTATCATCCAAAACAAATCAAATGAAGATGATTATTCGGTTTCGATTATTTAATGATGGCTTGGGTTTTCGGTATGAACTTCCCGAACAAAAGGAGCTTAATAATTTCAAAATCCTAGATGAACTAACAGAATTTAATTTTTCAGAAGATTCCCAGTCTTGGTGGATCCCTGCCTATTCATATCGTCGATTTGAGTTTTTGTATGCCAATACTCTCATTAGTGATATATCCCGTGATACCTATTCAAAGTTAGTAGAAAATTTAACTGGTCCTCGTTTAGGCCCAGAAGCTGTTCATACCCCTTTCACGGTTCAACGAAACGATGGTATTTGTATTGCCATCCATGAAGCAAATCTCACAAACTATTCCAGCATGACTCTACAAGCCAGTGGTACAAGCAAAATGGAATGTGATCTTATTCCTTGGTCGGACGGCACAAAAGTGTATGCAACTCTTCCCTTTCAATCGCCCTGGAGAACAATTCTGGTTGGAAGCAATCCAGCTGAACTTGCTATGTCCACCCTTACTTTGAATCTTAATGAGCCAAACAAACTATCTAATACAGATTGGATTGAACCTGGAAAGTATATTGGTATTTGGTGGGAGATGATTGGTACGAATCAATCTACATGGGGATCAGGTGCTCATCACGGAGCGAAAACACAAAAAGTAAGGGATTATATCGACTTTGGTTCAACATACGGATTTAAGGGCGTTTTAGTGGAAGGATGGAATACTGGTTGGGATGTGAATTGGTGCTGTTCAGGTGATGGCGAAGCATTTGACTTTTATCATAGTCATCCAGACTTTGATTCAAAAGAAGTAAAAGAATATGCACGAAAGAAAAATATTCGAATCATCGGACATCATGAAACAGGGGGTCAAATACAGAATTACGAATCTCAATTAGATAGTGCCTTTGCATATGCACAACGAAATGATATTCGAGTTATTAAAACAGGTTATGTAAACGATGTTAGTCAGAACATTAGTAGAATCGGTGCCGATGGTAAAGTGTACAAGGAATGGCATCATGGGCAATATATGGTAGAGCATTTTCGGAAAGTGATTGAAACAGCAGCAAAGTATCAGGTAAGCCTGGTTCCACATGAGCCTATTAAGGATACCGGAATCCGACGTACCTATCCAAATATTTTATCTAGAGAAGGTGCAAAAGGACAAGAGTTCAATGGGTTTATGTCGACAAAAGATAATAATAAACCGAACCATACAACCATCCTCCCTTTTACACGTTTATTATCTAGCCCAATGGACTATACACCTGGAATCTTTAATATTAAAGAATATCGATATCATAGCCCTGATGATAGGACTATTAATACAAACCATCATATACCAAGCACCATATCAAAAGAATTAGCATTATATATCGTTGTTTACGCACCGGTACAGATGGCTGCGGACCTCCCGGAAAATTATGTAGATCACCCAGCCTTTCAATTCATCCTGGATGTACCAACCGATTGGGAACAAACAGTAGTTCTAAATGGAGAAATTGGTCAATATATCACTACTGTAAGAAAAGACAACCATAGTGATGACTGGTATTTAGGAAGTATTACCAATGAAAAAGGAAGAAATCTTAACCTCAATCTTTCTTTCCTTGATTCCGGAGTTCGATATCAAGCCACCATTTATAAAGATCCAACAAATGGCGGATGGCAATCCAATCCAGAAGAAGTTGTGATCGAAACTATCGTGGTTGAAAAGAATGATGTATACAAATTATCCCTTATGCCAGGAGGCGGGCAGGCTATTCGCTTCTCTCCTATGTAATGGATTAATATCCTGTTGCCATTACATTACTTAAGTAATACAACTTTTTTTATCTCATACTTGAAATTAGTTCGAAGATGAATAAAATAAATTCCACTGGCTTGACTACTTGTATTCCATTGTATATCCTTCTTCCCTGTTATCATTCTATTATCAATGAGTGTTTCTACTTGTCGACCTAAGGCATCGTAAATATGAATTGAATATGGCGTTTCAAGTAGGCTATTGGGATTTATTGCAATAGTTGTTGAACGATTAAATGGGTTAGGATAAATATCCATCATCCAGTATTCATCAGGAGTAAAGTTATTGCGAATGGAAAGTGGAAATGCTTCCGTATTCCCATGTACCAGCAAATAGCGTTGATTAATATGAGGAATATCATATACATATTTTTCTGGAGTATTTGGCCAATATAATATTAACGAATCAATAACTGTATCTGATCCCAGACCAAAATGCTGAATCAATGTATTTTGAGAGCAATATCCATTTCCTGCAAATACGGAACTTATTTGCATACCAGATGCAGTATATAGTATAAGCTTGGAACCAATTGCATAGGGATCGGAATCATTATCCAGTTCACTATTCCCACCCAGTTGAAATTGTATCCAGTTTTGTGTGGGAGAATCATTTCTATACACTAATATGGATCCATCGGATGATGGATGTCCTGCTGCGATAATATCCAAATCTCCATCATTATCCAAATCCCCATAGGCCGAACCAAAACCATTATTGTAGCTTTGCAATCCGGAAGAAGCACTTACATCTGCAAAAGTGCCATTGCCTTGATTTCGAAAGAATGAATTTGGCACATTACCAAATCCAGATTCATTATTATTAAATATATCAAGCCAACCGTCATTATCCGCATCAAAAAAAAATGTCCCCCAGGCCATGCTTCCAGGTATATCTGTAACTCCTGCTGAATCTGCAACATCATTAAATACACCTTCTGGCGAATTTTTTAATAACGAATTCTCATAGAGATTAGAGGTGTAAATATCAAAATACCCATCCCGATCATAATCTCCTACTGCAACGCCCATACCCATCACAGGTAGATTCACGCCAGAGGAACTAGAAACATCGATAAATATACCCGCGTCTTCTTTTCTAAATAAAATATTTCCTAAATTATTATCCTGAGTTATAAATAAATCTTCATCTCCATCATTATCATAATCCACAAATGATAAGCCCATAACAAGCCCATTACTCTGAGGGCCGCTTGCATTCATGTTTTGTGCAACATTTATAAAGGTACCATCACCATTATTTTGAAATAAATAGTTATTTTCGGTTAGTCTACCAATATATAAATCAATAAAACCATCTTTATTGACATCACTCCAAGCTCCTCCGCGTATTCCACCATTTGTGATAATACCAGATTGGGTTGTTACATCCGTGAAACTGCCATCACAATTATTTTTGTATAGAAAACTATTACCACTTAATGCGCCGATAAAAAGATCCAGGCAACCATCATTATTATAATCTGCTGCTATGGGTAATCGTGTCGATGATGACGTGGTGATTCCTGCCGCAAAAGACACCTCTTCAAAATGCATATTTCCAAGATTTTTAAATAGGACATTGGATCCTGTATTATTATCACAAATAAACACATCTTCAAACCCATCATTATCATAATCAAAAATGCATACTCCTTCACCCCTAATATCATAACTCATACCACTCATATCCGTAACATCCGTGAACTGAACCTGTCCATAGATAAATCCAAATACACAAAGGAATAATAGATGATTTATATGTTTCATGGGGTCTCTAAATTACAATTGAATATTTTCCATATTCTATAAATGTGGTTAAAAATATAGTGGCATAGTAAATTATAAAATTAATATTATTTCTATATAATTTTAATCAATGATGATAAAAATATATTTATTACTATTTATTTTATCTTTTGGATTTATTTCCGGGAAAGATCTAAGTACATCTAAAGTCATAACCACCAATCAAGACACTCTTTTATTGACAGAAATAATCAATAACGATAAAGCAACTATCATGTATTTCTGGGCCACATGGTGTAAAACATGTAAAATAGAAACCCCAAAAATAATCGAATTAAGCAATGAGTTTCCTGATGTACAATTCATCCCATTATCCTATGCATCTACTCCAAAGAGTGTAGATAACTACTTTTTGAACAAAGATTATCACCTGAACACATATATTGATTATTCAGGAATTATATTTAATACATTTGATGTATCATCGACTCCTACTGTTGTAATAATGGATAAAAATAATAAAATTCTATTCAATGGATACAAATCAAAACGATTTTATAAAAAAATATTAAACAAACTGCACTCATAAATTGTATTACCGAATCACCATTATTACATTTTTTATTTTAATTCTTTCCCAAGCAGCGTATGCACAAGGCGGAATTAACTGAAGGAGGCCAATACTCCCAGGTGGGAGTTTATTACAATATAGTAAAGCCTTAGAAAATCAAATTTCATTAGGCATTGCATATCAGCATGAATACTTGTCCAATCCTATCTATGGAACGAGCTCTATCCCAAATTATAATAAAGAGCGTACGGATAATAGTACGACAACTCTAATTGTGAGCGCAGGGATAACGGATAAAATTTCCGTTTCAACGTTTATTCCCTATCGCTATATCTTAAATGAAAAAGTATTATTTAGAGGTCAGTATCACAATCAATATGAAGGTGGATTATATTCCAGAGAATCATACGGTATTGGGGATATTATTGTTCAAATAAATTATCAATTCGATCTGTTCAATGGTCGGTTTCCTATATTAGTTGGAAGCGGATTAAAGTTAGCCAATGGAAAAATTAATTCGAAGGATATCTATGATGAACGCATTAACGATAATCTTCAAGTAGGGTCCGGAAGCATGGATCCAATATTTTCCATTTACACAAATGAACCATTTGGGTCATTCATGGTATCATCGGGTCTATTTACCAGAATATCTACTCGAGAAAATATTTACGGATATAAATATGGTAATGAACTTCATGGACTGGCAAATGTTGATTTCATTGGTTCTGACTATTTTTTTGGAGGGATTCAATTGTATTATCTTCTTTCATCCCGAGATACGTATGAATATGGAAAAATAGCACGAGATCGAGGAGGTGAAAGTGTTTATTTCAGTGCAAAGCTGGGTATAAAACTCACCGATGATTTTGATTTAGAATTAATAATGCAGAACCCCATTTATCAAAATTTAAATGAAAGCCAGCTGACATCCAGTAATTCCATACAAATAGGAACATTATACCGATTTACATTATGATAAAAAATTGTACTATAATTAGTTTAATCATTTTTGCATCCTGTAGTCTCTACGAGGATACGGATCAGCCAGACATATACTTTCAAATAGACGATTTTGATATATTACAAATGGGAAGAACAATCTCTGATATGATGATGGGGCCAAGTAATAACTTTCTATACTTATGTGATTATAATAATAATTCAATGATTAAGATTTCCTCTCAAGGAACTATGAAGATCATGGATGAACTGGTAGTTGGCTCTCATCCTATTGCAATGGACATATCTCCTGATAATTCTCACCTGGCAGTTGCGATGGAGGGAGAAAGCAACATATACCTCATTTCCCTGGAAGATTTTACAATTTCTACAGTTTTCTCTGTATCCTTAATGAATATGAATGATATTGTATATGTTAATTCTAATCGATTGCTATTATCCTCTACGACAGATCCAACTGTTGTTGCGTATGATATCGATTTTGAAACCGAATCAAGTCAATCAATTCTAAATGGAGAATTGGTTATTGATCAAGATGATACCATAGCATATGTTGCATCCTCTTCATCTATTAAAAAGTATCATATATCCAACGATCAAGCTTCATTATCTCCCTATGTAGCAGACCCATTTGGATTTTCTGCTACAATTAATCATTTTATCATTAATGATGATATTCTATATGTATGTCTTAATAATATGGAAGATAACAAAAATATTAAAAGTATATATTCATATAATGCGAATACATTAACATTCGCAGGAAAATATCAAGTTGGATCACCAGGGTTAGGTGTGGTTGTAGATAAGAATAATGAAAGAATTTTTATTGCCCCACAAGATGCAGATGAAAATGGTGTATTTATTATTGAATTTGACGCGCAAACAAAATTAGAAAAAAATTACTATTTAACTGGTGGAAATTTGAAAGAAAAATGTATGGTTATCGATCAAACATCTTCTTATATCTATATTTTAGTGAATACTCCAGGAGATAATGATTCCTTCGAACCGTATAATGATTACCCATTTGATCTTCAAAGAATTAAAATTTACAATTAATAAAAACCCCAATTAATTATTGGGGTTTTTATTATACTATTATACTAATTAGATCAGTTTACTTTAAAATAATCCGTATAGCTAGCAGGTTCAGCTAAAAAGCTTTCTACATTCGTTGTTTCATACATTTTCCCAAACTCATCTGCAATTTCTGCATTGGTACTATCATGTGTAGGGAAAAAATAATCCCTCTTGTCTACCGATTCGAATGATAATATTTCTGCATACTTCCCCTTACGCGCTCCTCGATCTCCTTTGAGATAATATATTTCCATACCAGGAAAGTTTTTCTGAAATGCAGGTACACTCGTATTTACGCAAAACTCTTCAAATTCTGCTTCCATACCAGCTTTTATTTCGTATTCACGTAATGCAAATAATCCTCCGAGTGTTGGATTCTTTAACTGATCAAATCCAAGGACTACATAGTCAGTATATACACCAGTTGCCTCAGATTCTTGCGGTACATATGTGTAATTAATATTTCCAGTTGTGTTATTAATCATTGTTGCAACGTTAGAAAATTCTTCCACACCAGTTCCATGTTCATCGTCTTTATTTGTTAACGGAAAATACCCATCCCGTTTTTCTACCGATTCAAACATCCATACACCGCAAAATTGACCTGCTCTTTCACCACGATCCCCTTTAAATGTAGCAGAATGAAGTCCAGATAAGTTCTTATTCCACATTCGATTAGAGGTCATTGTTTGTTGTAGATATTTACCTTCTTTGGAATGGCTTTGTAAAGTGATTTTTCGATAGGCAATTACTTCTCCTAATGCCGGATTATTGCTCTGAGAAGACTGATCACTGCCAGATTGTGAACAACCAACTATTGTTAGTACAATTACCATTGTTGAAAATATCAATATATTTCTATTATTCATTTCTATCCCTTCTTGTATGATTTATCTAATTAATCTAAGCTTGTCTGACTGGTTCCAGAACCACCCATTACTGGTGACCAATGGGAAGCACGCACTCTCCACTGTCCATTTTCTTTTACATAGGCACGAGTTACTCGTGTAAGGTAATGTCCAACTGCCGCTGAATTTTTTGGTTTCAATGAACCTTCCGAATAATACATGGCCACGGCCGCTTTTTTTGGTACCAATACAATCACTTCAATATGTTTGGGCTCAATGTTTGCAATATCGTACTCTTCTGGACGTTC
>CAYTYA010000037.1:0-15744 GCA_964442015.1 uncultured bacterium | reverse complement strand
TTCTTCTGCTGGTGCTTCTTCTTCTGCTGGTGCTTCTTCTTCTGCTGGTGCTTCTTCTTCTGCTGGTGCTTCTACATTGTCAGTTGGCATTTCTATGTCCAATGCCTGAGTTTCTTCATTTATTCTTTTCAAAGCACTATCAAGATTCTCACCATCTTTTATATTTACTATTTGTTCATTAAACCGCCAATTACCACTTTTCTTTGATAGTATACTTTTTACATATTTAACAAACTTGCCAAGGCTTTTTCCTTTTTTTGAGGATTTGTCTGCAAAAGATTGTTTTTTAGCCATAAATTAATTTCCTAAGGTAAAATTATCTAGTTATCGTCGGGCGAATTTAGTGTGCATCTTTTGGATCTCCAACGCCTATCAAACATGATTGATTATTGGCTATACTTATACTGCATTATTTGACCGTCATCCCAGTCTTCTGGTTTTGATTCTCCTGTAATAACATTTAAAATTTCATTATCACCAAAATTAAATAAACTAATTCTTCTTATACCTGATGATGAGAGTGTCCAGTCTAGGGTCCATGGTTTAGCTGAATAATCTATTGTAAATGTTCCTTTTTCACGATTACTAACCTTAGCTCCCATTTGAATCCATTGTTCAAAATCACCTGTTAATCCATCATCTCCACTTGTAGTTGTAAAATTCCATATAACTGTAATGACTGCTCCTTTGAATATCCATTGCCCATCTATAATTCTAACATAATCAACATTGTTAATAACTAATGGTTCACTTTCATTGCCAGCTGGATCAATTCCTTGAATAGAGACATTGTAGATTGTGCTTGATAATAAATCTGTAGTCTTATCTAACACTACCAATTCGTATTCTCCTTTTAACTTTTCTTTATCTGTAAGCTCTATATTATGTGGAGAATTATTATCAGTATTTCCACCCACTCTATTCCAAACTACTTCCGATTCAAATAAGTCTTCAGATATACTATAACTTATCTCTTTTCCAATATTCACTAAACCTTCTTTAGGTATGCTCATAGATAGTATTGGTTTTGTAATATCATATAGCATTGAATTTCTAATCGAAAGATTGCTTTTATTACCTGCACGATCAACTCCTTCTAACTCAATTTTATACGAAGCTCCATCAACTAAAAATGGTGCTGGATTCAAAGGATATCTATCCGTAGCGCCTTCAGGTAAGCTTCTTTGGTCTATGTTAATAATATGTGGACTATTCCCATCTTCAACACCATCTAGCCAAGTATATGTAATGGTAGCAGAACCTAGTTGTTCTGATAATTCATAACCAATATCTGTATTATTATTTGCAGGTTTATCAAGTGGATAAATAATGCTTAGTTCAGGGTTTTCAATATCATAGTTCATATTATGATAGACAACACCAGATAAATTACCTGCTAAGTCCCGACCATTTAATGTTAATCTATATACTGTCCCATTAATCAGATTCGGTGTGGTTATACTTGATGTTTCCTGCTTTCCTTTTCCAAAATATTCAGAAGGTATGTCTATAGTATGCGGCGAATTCTTATCCTCTTCCCCTTCAATTCTTTCCCAAACCACTGATGCGCTTGATAATCGTTCAGTATTTGTGAATTGAACAATTGCTGAGTTTACATAACTTCCGGCTTCAGGTGCTATATCAACAAAATCAGGTGGTTTTATATCATAGGTAATACTATCAGATAATAAAATAGAAAGTCTGTTTTCTGCTCTATCATAAGCATTAATAGATATATTATATAAGATACCATCTATTAATTCCGTTTGATTTTGCAATATTAATTCATTAAATAATCCCTGATCCATCTCATCTTCATTTAAAATAACTTTAATTGAACTTCCTCCTGTAGGGTCAACTGGATCCCAAATAATTTCACCTTGAATTAATCTTTCACTTAAACTATATGTTAATTTAGCAGAATTAATGAAATCCTTTGATTGCGGTTTTGTTAAGATAAAATCAGGTAAAATATCATCATATATAATTTTGTCAATAACTCTAATTCTCTTATTTCCTCCAAGATCAGTAGCGATTATAGTTAAACTATATTCTGTATTATTTATTAATAAAGGACCATCATCTAGTCGAATATTTTCATATCTTCCTTGTGGTAAATACTCTTCTGGCAAAAATGCAGAATGAGGAGTATCCGGATCAGGAACTCCAGCTATTCTGGTCCATATAATTTCGAATTCTTGTAATGATTCATTTGTTGAATAAGATATTCCTTTATAATTGAAAAAATCATCTAATGCTGGTGCTAAAACAGCTATTACAGGCGGTATAGTATCATATGTTATATTGTCTATTAATATCTTTTCATCACTTGAATTACCTGCTCTATCTAATATGGAAATTTCCATATCGTAACCTGCTCCACTTTTCAATGGAAGCTTTTGATCTAAATCTATAACATTATTTTCTAAGATAGAGAGTTCTTCATTTTCAAGCTCAACTGTATAAGGACTATCGGAATCATACATACCTCGAACCCGCTGTAAATCAACTCGTCCAAAAGATAAAGGCTCACTAAGATTATATTCCAATAAAAAATCTAAATAAAAGCTGTTTTCCAATGGTGAAACAATTGATAATACAGGAGGTGTAGTGTCAAACGTTACGTTAGAAATAATAATTGTTTCTGCAGTATTTTTTGCCATATCTGTAACAACAATTGATATTTCATAAGAAGATCCATCCACAAGATAAATTTTATCTTCAAAATTTACTTCTTGATAAAAACCTTCAAACCGATATGTATCTGGAATATCAAATACATGGGGACTATTAGGGTCATCAGGACCACTAACTTGGGATATTGTGATAATAGCCTCTTTAAGTTGTTCGTTCGTTGAATAAGTAAATTTTGGAGCATTAAAAAAACCATTATCTAATGGATACTCCATAATTACAATAGGAGGATTGATATCATATAAGACATTACTAATAGGAGTGAATTTAGCTTTATTTCCCGCTCTATCACTTCCATCAAAAGTAATTTTATAACGTGTACCATCTACAAGATTTCCCTTTAAATCTAGCTTCCAATCTGTATGCATCCCCTCTAATAGACCTTCACTTACAACAGGAATTCTATGTGGTGATCCTGGATCAGATGTTCCACTTGTTCTTGTAAAAATTAAATCACCTATATTTAATTTTTCTGAATTCAAAAAACTAACATCAACAGTATTAAGAATTTCAGAATCTATAGGTCGAGACATAGAAACTACTGGAATTGTTGTATCAAATAGTACATTATTTGATACAACAAGATTAGAAGAACTAGTTGCCAAATCTTGACCGCTAAATTCATACTTATAAATAGAACCGTCTACTAATTGAGGCGCATTTGTAATAATTACACTATCAGCAATTCCTTCAGCTAATTCATACATTACAATCTCCACGTTATGAGGAGAAAGAGAATCAGGCTGACCACTAATTTGAGTAATGATCAAATTTGCATTTAACATTGTTTCACTAAAACTATAAGTTAATAATGGAGCATTCAATGCTCCATTTTCAGGGGGCAAAAGTAAATCAATAACAGGTTTAGTTATATCATAGTGAATATTTGATACTGTATATCCATCAGCTACATTGCCAGCGCTATCTATTCCATTAAGAGAATAAGTATAAATCGAACTATCAATTAAGGTGACAGAGTTTAAAAGTGCAGTGTCAATATAACTTCCTACTATCATTTCATCTTTTGTTAACTGAATTTCAAATGGAGATCTAGGATCAATTTTTCCTCCAGTATTTACAATTGATAAAGAAGACTCTTTTAGATTTTCACTTAGAGTATAACTCAACTTTTCTGAATTACTATATGGCCATTTATAGGAATCAAATACTGTTTGAGTTGCCATAGGTTTTGTAATAACAATAAAAGGTTTGATATTATCAAAACGAACATTTGGAATAATAAACTCAGATACGAAATTGTCAGCAGAATCGCGTCCAGTATAAGTTATAGAGTAAATTCCTCCAGATACTAAACGCACTAAACTCCTTGGCAATTCCCCACCTCCGGGACCTGCTTTCAACCTACTACCTTCCAACCGAACTAAATATTCGCCATCTGGATCAGGTTCTCCTCCAACATGCCGAAATACGATCCTACCAAAAATAAGATCTTCGCTTAATGTATATGCTAAGTCAAGTTTTCGGATCCATTGGTTTGCATCAGGTTTCAAATCGTAAAATATTGGGTAAGTAAAATCATACTTTGCTCGATCAATTATAACTACATCCGATTGATTTCCAGCTCGATCTACACCTGCCATTGTCAGTCCATACCAAGATCCATCTACGAGATCTGGTATATATGAAAAAAAGGTTGAGTCATGATTACCTAACGTCATTTCTTCAGTCTGTAATTCAATTCTATAAGGACTTAAAGTGTCAATTCCTGTTTTAATTTCCCACGTAACATTTGCCTGTATTAATGGTTCGCTCAATTCATAGCTTAAAGCTCGAGTATTAATATAACCTCCTTCTGTAGGTTTATTAATCTGGATTATTGGTGCAGTAACATCATAAATAATACCTTTTGTTACATTCGTCTGAAATGAATTACCTGCTAAATCTTCACCAATGATAAATAAATCATAGTGAGTATTTTCATTAAGTGACGTTGGATACATAACCAACCTATTTTCACCAAGCAGCAAATCTCTTTCTCGTATTCTTGATGAAACCGCATCACCTGCACTGTTAACCCAATACATATCTGCTGATATTAGATCTTCATTTTTATAAATAGAAATTGCATTAGTATTAATGAATGAACTATCTGTTGGATCTACAATATTGACTACTGGTGGAGTTACATCAAAATGAAAACCTGTAATAACTGTAGAATCATTCCAGTTATTAGCTATATCAAAAACTTTTATTCGAATAGAATAGATTGTACCATCTTTTAGAGGCAATTGATTTACTAGTGTATCTAAGCTATGTAAACCTTTTGAAAACTCTGTAGAATCCAAATCAAATTCTATACTGGGAATTACACTAAGAGAATCAGATTCGTCAAAAAATATCACTTTTCCATAGTAAATATCTTCAGACAATGAAAATTCAAATAATGGATAATTTGAATAAGAATCTTGTATTGGTGATATAATCGAAATAACTGGCAATGTCCTATCAATATGATAATTATACAATCCTACTGGGCTTGCATAATTACCTGCCAAATCTCTTGCTTCAAAACCTATCATATAAGTTGCACTGTCCCTAAGATCTGCTCTATTATATTCATCAGAGTTATGGTTACCAGCTAATAATCCTTCAGGGGTAATAATAATTTCAGTATTTAATCTTTTTCTATCCGCACTTGTCCCTACATATATAATTTTTGCACTAAGAAGATCTTCAGAAAAAGAATAATTTATATTAGTACTTGGAGTGTAATGATTATTCCCAGGATTAATAATTGTGATTATTGGAGAACTGATATCATAAGTAATATTGTCATTAATTACTAAATTACTCTCATTGCCTGCTGGATCTTTCCCTGAGAAAATTATTTTATAAATTGTGCTATCTTGAAGCGTAGACTGAGATGTAAGAACAGTATCTTTATAAGAACCTTTCTTTTTTTCATCTTGGTTAAAAATAATTTTATGAGGAGAATTAGGATCATCTGCACCTCCAACGGCCTCCCATATTAGAGTTGCTTCCAGAAGTGACTCATTAATTGAATAACTAATTTTTGAATTATTCACATAACTATTTGGTAAAGGATAATTCAAAGCCAAAACAGGGGGGTATGCGTCATAAACAACACCTAATACAATTGCTGCCTCAGCGGGATTGCCTGCCAAGTCTTCTCCATTAATACTTAAGGTAAATTGTGTTCCCTCCATAAGTTCTGGTATAAATTCTGGCTCAATAATATGTGATCCAATTTTTAGATCATCTCCTTGAATATTATAGATATGTGGAGAGCCCAAATCGTAATCACCTCCACTATATTCAAACTTTACAATAGCTCTTTCCATATCTTCGGAAAAATCATACTCAATTTGCGTTGATGTTATAAAAATATTAGGAGTTGGTGTTGTAATTGATATGATAGGTGGAGTTATATCGTATTTAACATTTTTAGCGATAGCTTTGTTCGATTGATTTCCCGCTCTATCTTTACCAAACAATGTCAAATCATAATATGCGCCATCAACCAATTCTGGTGCATCTTGAATTATAATAAAATTTTTCTGTCCAATTTCTCGCTCATATGGAGATAAAATTTGTATATGTTCACGTGTATCTAAAACACCGTCTACCCATTTCCATGTAGCCGTGCCTTCTAATAAAAACTCACTTAGATCATAAGAAATATTTATGTTATTTACAGAAGCTAATGTCTGAGGATATTGTAATTCTATATCTGGTGGTGTAAAATCATAAGTTACATTTGCAATACGTTTAGCGATAGCATCATTCTTTGCAAGATCATATCCTTCAAATATTATATCATAGCTTGCCCCATCTTTCAATTTTTTCATATCTGCAAATGTTATAGTGTCATTGATACCAGCAATTAATTCAGCTCCTTGTAGAATAACTGTATCAGGTTTTACTTCTCTTTCATACAGACGAACCCATAATACTTGGCCGTAATATAAATCTTCAGTTATTTGATAATTTAGATATGTTTTTGATTGATAAGTATTATCTGCAGGATGAGATAGAGTAACAATTGGAGGTGAAAAATCATAATGAACTTTTGATATAGTAAATGGAATGCCAACATTTGTAGCCAAATCAGAACCTTGCATCTGAATACTATATGTAAGACTATCCACTAATGATGTCATATTCTTTAGAATAATATTAGTAGATACACCTTCAATCATTTCATCAAATTCCATTGAAATTACTCTAGGAGAATCTGAGTCCTTTGTGCTATTTAATGCTGTCCAAGTAACACTACCCTCTATAAGAGGTTCAGAAATTTCATATGATAAACTAAGATAGTTAGCATAGGCTCCATCAATTGGATCAAGGATTGTAAAAACTGGTAGAGTAATATCATAAGTAATATCAGGAGTAGTTAAAAAACCCGTTTGATTACCAGCTAAATCTTGTCCTATAAAAATAAGATCGTATACGGTTCCATCTGATAATTCAGATTGGTTTTTTAACGTCCAATTTGTTCTGGTGTCACCTTTCCTTTCATTTGCTGTTAAAGTGATTATATGAGGAGCTGAAGTATCTTTAAGACCCTCACGATAGGCCCAAGTAAATTCTCCAGCAGCTAAATCTTCACTAACAATAAATGAAAGTCTTGGATTATTCACATGAGAACCAACTGTGGGATAAATCTGTGTATATATTGGTGGAGATATATCATAATAAATTGGCTCACGAATTGCTGGATCTGAAATATTTCCTGCTGGATCAATACCTATATACTTAAAGCTGTATGTAGTTGTATCCATAACTGGCAATGCATCATCTAGTAGCGCAGCATGGAGACCCAATTCCAATTCTTTTTTTGGTAATTGATAGATATGTGGAGATAAAGTGTCACGTAATCCAGATAGATCTGTCAAAATTATTTGGCCAGAAGCTAGAAATTCACTTGCTTCAACTTGAACTTCTAAATTATTAACATATGTATTACTTAGTGGATAATACATATAAACTAATGGTGGAGATATATCATATAAGATAAGCTCTTGTGCTTGAAAAAAAGATTGATTTCTTGCACGATCGTATGCGGTAAAATGTAGATTATATTTAGCGCTATCTAATAAGGGGGTTTGTGCTTCAAGTTCAATGTACTGTTTTAAACCAAGTTTTAATTCTTGATCATTCATATATACAAGATGTAGAGTATCTTGTTGAGTTGTAGAAGGAAAAGGAATCCATTCAATGTAACCTTCAGATAAGGGCTCATCTGTAGTAAAATAAAATTCAGGCTTATTTATAGCAGATTTGGAACCAATCGATATAGTTGGCGGAGTTACATCATATGTAACATATGGTATTACAGCTTTAATTATTTCGAAATCAAATGCACTCTCTCCAGTAAATTCAATATTATATATCGCCCCATCAATTAGATAATCATCTAAAATAAGATCATAATTTTGATAAATTCGTTTATGAAAAAGGCTATCAGGAATCTTAAAAATATGTGTGCTATCAACATCTGGGACACCACCAACCCATCTCCAAGTAACATAGCCAAAATGTATACTATCTAATAATTCAAATGATAAAATAGTGCTATTTGTAAACCCACTATCTATAGGAAAAATTGGATTATATACAGCTTCTAAAGAATCCGGGTTTAGCAGAATGTCCATTACTAATGTTTTTGTCGAGTCAAACTCAATTATTCTAGTTAACTTTGTTTCTGGATCAAAATCATAGTCCCATAAACGCATCTCTTTACCATCAGGGAGACGTTTCCAGACTTGTTTAACTAACCAACCTTTTTCATTATAATCTAAAAGTGCATTTGCATATCCGATAGCGTTAACATCAAACAGTTGAAATAAATACGGTTTTTCATACTCATTATAATTAACAATAGTAAAAACATCATCTTTCCACGTTTTTAATGAATCCAATCCATATATATAAGAAATATACTGTGGTGCTTTTCCTCTTAGGCCAAATACAGTTTTCCGAACTAATCTACTATCTCCTTCATAGCTTTTTTTCTCTATTGGATCATCAGATTCAGATTCATAGGAAAATAATTCTTTAGTTATAATAATATTACGACGGTTAAAATTTACTTTTGATAGAATGCGATCAAAGTTATCATATTCTACACGTATATGAGGTTTATAATTGATCTCCGATTTAGGCGTAGGGTGTCCACTAGTAAAGTCAAACTCGTTGATATAATATAATGTTTTTACTACGTTTTCTTGCCCATTAAGAACAAATGAAATAAAATAAATAAAAAGGATCCAGCGAGGAATTAAATACTTCATATTAGTTACGCTGGTTCAGGTTAATAAATCCGCTACTTATTATTCCTGTGTTTTCCAGCGCTTTTTTCGCCAATTATCTAGAGCAAGTTTTCTCATATCCACAACTGAATCTGTCTCATCAACAATTTCAACTCCAAGTAATGTTTCAATAGCATCCTCTAAAGTAATCAGTCCTGTTACCTGACCAAATTCATCTTTTACCATAAACATATGTTCTCTACGTTTAACAAATTCATCTAAAACATCGCCTACAGAATCTTTTTCTTGCACTGTATGAATTGGACGGGCGAGTTCACCAATTTTTATATCAAATTGATCTTCAGCTTTACTTTTCAACAAAATATGACGACGCACAACTCCTACTATATTATCTAAACCATTATCGCATACTGGTATACGTGAAAATTCAATATTATTATGTTTTTCTAATACTTCCTTTACACTACTGTCTTTGTTTAGAAAAAATATAACTGATCGAGGAGTAAGCACCTCTTCAACAGGTATATCATCAAGCATAAGAACATTTTCAATAACTGTACTTTCGCTTTCTTCAATCGTACCTTCATCTTCACCAAGTTCAGCCATTGCAATTACTTCCTCTCTGGAAACTTTATCCTCATTTTCTCCATTTGCTAACCATTTTGAAAGTAGTTCAAGCAATAAAACTAAGGGATACATAATAACAATTAACATCTGAACTGCCCTTGTTGCAGGAACAAGAATCTTCTTCCAATATAATGCTCCAATAGTTTTTGGTATAATTTCAGAGAACACTAATATTGATAGAGTAAGAATTCCAGACATTATTGCAACCCAACTATTACCAAATTCTATAAGCGTTATTGCTCCAACTCCAGCAGCGCCTACTGTATTTGCGATTGTATTTAAACTAAGTATGGCTGATAAAGGACGATTAATATTTTCTTTAAAATAAGATAGTTTTTTTCCAATTGATGGACGTTCTTTAGATATTAAACTAATATGCGCATGAGATACTGAGAGAATAAAAGATTCTAGCAAAGAACATAAAAATGAGACTCCTAATACAGTAAAGAAATAGAAAAATAATCTACTCATTACAATCTTCGATCCCAATCATCTAATAGCAAATTCTGCATCCCTATTTCTTAAAATTATCATTATGATTAACATCACTAATTGATTTTTCGCTTTCAAATTTTCTAATTGAATGAATGGGTAGCGTCCATTCTAATCCACTTTTATCAACTGCAATGATACGCGTTGGATAATGAGCTATTGATGCTATTGTTAATATTGTTCCAGAAGATAAGTCTCTATTAACTTCATGGTGATCAACTATTGTTTCAATCTTCGTCCCTTCATTATATCCTGCATGATTTTCAGATCTTTTATCATATATATTTGCCATAATCGAAATTCCTTAGTTATTTATATTAAAAAATATCTTTATCTATAAGATTTTGTTCTATTTCAACCCTAGTTCTCCATGCAGGACGTAATTTCTTTTGAGAATAAAACTCTACCTGATCACTACGATGGATTGAGTTCTTTTGAGATGCGTTCCCATAACCAATACTAACCAAGGCTTTTAATGGATTACTAAATTCAATAATAGCTTGAAAAGAATCCCCACCTACAGCAGCATAACGATTATCTTTAATTGGCTTATATCCAGTAACGCGAAATATTCCATATGGATCTCCAGGTGCACCATTACTTGGTAAATTTATACCATGGCCAATAATCCTATATACATCACCCCAAGCCACATCTAAGCTGTCATATTTGCTTATTACGTCTAAGGAAACAGATTTAAGATTTTTCAAAGCCGTATCTATGTTTTTAATACCTTGTGGCGTACTCATAGGATTAGCTTCTTTCCACGGAATCTTAAATAATTCCGATTTATCAATCTTAAAACCTGAAACATCTACCCACTCCTTGAATAACACTGCTCCTTTACTATCATTATTTGCACACCGATCCCAATTTTGCAGAACACTTGAGGCTTTATTTAATATAATGTCATCAGATTCTATTGCAGCTAGAATAAGATCATCTAATAATCGATCTGCCAACTCCATTCGTGTATCCATTTTATAGGATAATAATTCATCAAAAGTAATTTTCTTATCTTCAAATGCCATTCTTGCTGATCTCTGGGCGCGAAAATGCATAAAATTCCTAGACATATAACTGGGATAGTCATGACGGTTTAATTCTAGAGGAATTGTTGTTGTCCATGGAGGATCATTTGCGTTTTGCAACCAACCTGATTTCGCATCAATAACCTTTGGTAATTCATCATAGCTATGAGTATTGTTCCACAATGTGGCAGGAGTATCGCCCGGCACCGTACCCAACCAATCCCAATCACCTTTTGGCCTAACTGGGGTTCTACCTCCAAATAAATGCATTATTCTTCCATCACGATCAGCATACATTGTAGTAAAAAAAGGGTTTTGCAATCGACTTATCGCTTTTTCAAATTGATCAAAATTTTTAGATAGTGCCATATCAAAATACTGTTCAAAAACAAACGGTTGATCTTGACCAACAACTCGCAAAGCATAGGCATACTTCCCATCTTCTCTAACTATTGGACCATGGATTGATTCTTTAATTAAAAATTCTTCTATTTTTAGATCACCATTTTCTTGTTTAACCTTAAGTTGAACAACTTTTTTATCAAATGGCTCGATATTCTTTCCCCATTTATATCCGTGATCAGTCAAAATAAGTTTGTATAGATCCTGACCATCATGAACATTATTAGTGTGAGCCCAACCAATATTATCATTAAATCCTATACCAATAAATGGACTACCTACAAGGGTTGCACCATAAATATTTAAAGATTGGCAATTTAATTGAACTTCAAACCAAGTAAACATATCCCCCCATGACAAGTGAGGATTAATTATCAACATTGCATTACCCGATGCAGATTTTGAAGGTGCTATAGCCCATGTATTTGAACCTTTATTGTCATTTATAGAATTTGGATCAAATTGTGTTTCTCTTGGATTTGTAACAAAATGATACATGATTACACGCTGATAGTGTGTCAATAAGTCTTCAGATGTAATTGGTAAAATAGCTTGATTTTCTACATCAATATCTTTTGGAAAATTTTCAGCATAATCATTAATCCCGGCAACAAAACTTTCAAAATATAATATAAATGAAGGTTTTTGTAGTTCAAGCCAATCTTTAGCTCTTTGAGGAATATTATGAGTATGAACCCATTTATCTGAATCGATATATTGTTCTCCATAGTATTCAGAAGCTCTGCCTCTTGATTGGGCAAATAAACGTAACATTAAATTTGCATGATTTTTCATTTGAGCCCATCCAAATGAATAAAATAATTTATCATATTCGGGAGCAAAAATGTGTGGTACGCCAAATTTATCCCATAAAATTTCAGTTCTATCTTTACTAGAAGAGTCACATCCATAAACAATCAATGCTAATAGAATCATTAATTGAGTAAGAAATTTTGTTTTCATTTTCATATTATTTTATACCTTTGTAGAAATTTGTCGTTGTCGCTCAAATAAAATAGCACTAACTGCTGCAGATACATTTAAAGAATTTATTTTCCCTTTCATAGGGATAGTAGCCATAAAATCACAATTATGTTTTACTAATTGTCTAATACCTTTTCCCTCACTGCCAACTACAATAATTACTTTGCCAGAATAATCAATTTCATGCCATATTTTTCCATCACTATCATTCTCGATACCAATAATCCAAAATCCTTCATTCTTAAATTGTTGCAATGTTTGTTGCACATTACCACAACTATATATTGGTAAAGAAATAAATGCACCTTGACTAACTTGTAATACACTATCTGTAATTTGTGCACTTCCTCGATCAGGGATTATCAACCCATCTATTCCAGAACATTCTGCAGTTCTAATTATTTGTCCTAAGTTTTGTGGATCAGTAATTTGATCACCTAACAAAAGCGCAATATCTTTATCATCTTTAAACTGGGGCAATTGCTTCTTTATTTGTCCATCAAAAGAAACAACAATTCCTTGTGTGCGCAAATCATTATACTTTATTGCAAATGTATCGGCATTTAGAATATTTACTTTCGATTTATAGTTCTCTAGTAATTTTGAAATTTTCTGATCTTTTTCTGCAGGGCTGCTAGATTTAATATCTATACAATTGATAGGATAGTGATTAGCATTTAGAACTTCTTGAGCTCCATTTAATCCATAAACTCTATATGTTTGAGGTACAATTCTCTTGGGTTTCACGCTCCTCAAAATAGTTAATCAAAGTTAACCACAAAAGAAAATATTATAATGAAATAATTTTATCTTTTTTGCTTGGCCAGATCCCTGTTTGGAAATATAGTAAAGCTGATTTCTTCTAGCTCTTCATTGTTTGGCCCTCTTACAACAACTTTCCAATCACCTTCAAAACCATCTCTTAGTGTAATATAAGACCAACACCTCCACGAACTAGAATAACCGACTTCCATTGGTACGCGAGCCATAAAATTACCGTTTTTATACCAATAATGACTTACGTTAACAGGATCGTTAAGATTTTTTATAACAGTAAAGCAATAAACTCTATGATTGTTTGAAGGGAACGAATAATCGATGTTATCTGGGAGACGTTTCTTAGGATTAACATATTCAGCATTCACTATTCGAATAACATCAAGCTTAGAAACCCTTCTATTTCTTCTAGGCTTAACAGTGTTGATTTGAATATTTTTAGTTTTACCCTTATTTGAAGAGAAAATATTTTTTAATGAACTTCTTTTCTTCGGTTTAGAAATTTCTTTCTCTTGAATATTTCTTTTACTTTCACTACCTAGATCATTAACCTTATCAATATCTTTTTTAGTATTAGAATTACTAAATAATTCTTTCACGCTTTTTGGTCCTGAATTTTCTTTATCTTTGGAATTGATATTTTTTGATCTACTAGAATTATCTGTTTTATTGTTTCGTTTTTCTGAAATTGTATCACCAAATAAATCGCTAATACTATCTTTTATATTAGATCTACTAGTGTCATCATTTTTTCTAAATGTCGATAGTAAACGACTTAATAAATTTTTACTAGAATCTGGACCACTTTCTCTTGATTCATCATTTAATCCATCTTTTATTGATGGATCATCTGAATAATTATTCTCATCATTTTTAATTGATCCTTCAGAATCACTTTGAATTAATTTCGGAACTAACTGAATTTTTTTCTCTTTATTTAATTCAGATGTAACTATTGGAGGTGGTCCATTTAAAATTTCTTTATACTTTTTATCTTTTGTAAGATTAATTTTAATTGATGAACTCTTCTTTGAAGAAGAACTTTTTAAACTCTTTATTCGTTTATTTAAAAAACGTTTCATTTCTTTATTTGTATTTTGCTTTGATTCCCCCAACCCAAAAATGGTGCCTAATGAATCTTGATAAATAGATTTCTCTTTATAATTAGGAGAGGTGTTCAATATATAGAGATCAAAATCAACTATTGTTACTTCGTTAGATTCAATAAATACGTTGTGAATAACATCACCTATCACATTTTCGCTTATTGGATTTTCATACCACCTACTATTATTAATTGGTACTGGAGGTATACACCAAACCTTATGAGAACCTACAGTTAATTCAATATTTTCAGAAATTGGGGTTAAACCAACATATTCATCATCAATGAATATTGTAATATCATCAATTGTAGAAGTTATCTTTAATTGACCCTTATTTAAAGGTGATGCCTTCGGTTGAAAAAAATCATCTTCATACCAGCTTTTATTTGGAGTAAATAATTCCCTGATATAAAGTGCTGCAGCATCATTAATTGCAAGATTTCCTATATCTGCAAAATCATTCATGACATTTGGTTCATTACTTCGATTCTCTATACCTTCATTCATTCTTATAAATTCAGTCTCATTTTGAATAGTTTTATTTTTTTTGAACGCATTTATATCTGCTAAATCAAAAACTAAATCATCTATCATCCTATCAACAGCATTTTTTAAAGAATCAGGGCTAAACCCTTGATTTAAATAAGAAACACTTGGCGACCGATCTATACTATCCTGCAATTTTTTACGAGCCAAAGGCCTTGATCTTTGTTCAAATTTATGACCTTTATTTTTTTCATCATTAACGACTTCACCAAGTCGCTGTTTAATAGCTTTATTTGTTTTATATACAGCAGAAACTTGAAAAGCATTTGAAATTTCAGATTTTAGAATCTGTATATCATTAACAGGTCTAGATAATAAAAATGCGATTTGACCCGATTCATGATTATTTTTAATCACAATATCTTTTATCTGGTCAACAGCAGGAATTTTACCAGGTATTTCTAACGAAAACGTTGCCCCATTTACTGTTATATAATACCAACCATGAGGTGACATCCAACTGGAAACATTATCAATATCAACTTTTTCTTCTGAATACAAAGTATACAATAGTCCATTTGTATATGGATCTATAAATACATCAGTTATTTGTGGTGAATTAAAAGCAGAAAGTGCGCTTAATAAAGCGATGAAAGCAAATGCTTTATTGATGAAACTCCGCATACTATACATACTCTTACCTAAGCATGTATTTGAATCTATGAATTTCTTATCATTCTATTCAAGAAGAATGATATAATAGTTCAAAAATTAACTTATGTAAATATAAATATGAATTATGTACCCGGGGCCGGACTCGAACCGGCACAGCCTAATGGCCGAGGGATTTTAAGTCCCTTGTGTCTACCAAATTCCACCACCCGGGCA
>CAYTYA010000036.1:0-15781 GCA_964442015.1 uncultured bacterium | reverse complement strand
CGGCTAATTTCACCATCACCATTAGCATCTACTTCTTCAAATGGTGGTGGTCCATGTTCATCATGCGCTTCTTGCCTACCAGATCTGCTTAGATTTCTATTCGCTTTACCTCGTCTATCTCTTCCAGATGAGCGAGACTCTCCATCAAGCCTTCCTGATTTTCCTCTAACAGCCTTACCTCGTCTATCTCTTCCAGATGAGCGAGACTCTCCATCAAGCCTTCCTGATTTTCCTCTAACAGCCTTACCTCGTCTATCTCTTCCAGATGAGCGAGACTCTCCATCAAGCCTTCCTGACCTGCTACTAGTTTGAACTGATCCACGATCTTCGTTATATTCCTCAAGCAATTGTTCTAATCGTCTATTTTGACCTTTGCTGAGTTTTTTTCCTTTTCCATATTTTTCAACGATTCTACGATCTTTACGTTTTAGATCTTTATCAAGAAGAAAATCTTTCATTTCCTCTTTAGATTCGAACCCATATGCTTTATGAAGTTCTTTTGATTCTTTTTCATTTGATTGTTTTATTTCAGTTTTGTCGATTCTACCACTACTACGTCTGCTTCTCTGTGCATCTAAATCAGATATAACAAATAATAGCAGAAAACTGAATAATACTGTGTAATTCCTCATCTTAACCCCCTCCAATGGTAAAATTAATGATATCTATTTTTCCAAATATAAATATGAAATATTTATGTTCTAAATAAAATTATTTTAACGTGATCTAGAACACGTCTATTTTATTTTATGCTTTATAAAATCTATTACGATGATGTTCAATCATATTTACAACTTCATCATGATAATAATTTCCTTGTAAACCAAGACAGCCTTTATCGGTAATATGAGCAATTAATTGATTGGAGATCTTTAACCCATAATACTCTTCTAATAAATAGCGATAAAAAGATAACTGAAGTGAATAATGTACAAATTTACAGTCCTGTAGTTCTTTTGTAATTTGATGGGTACCCTTTTTATTATTAAATCCTTTCGTATCAATTTTTCTTGAAGTTTTCCAGTCAACTATCGCGTATGATTCAGTATTTTTATTATATAAAAGAACATCAATGCTTCCAGCGATATTCACTTCAGAACTGAAGACTTTCACTTCTGGATAAATTTCCAAGTCGTATTTTAAATCATGTTGACTTAACCAATCTAACGCGTAACGAGTTTTTACATCATATTGATAAATATCTAATTTATCTGGATAATTATTATCATTTAAACACGTTTCTATTTCATTATGAATCTTTGTTCCAAAATCTCTTTTTGCATCCCACATTGATAATAGATCATCTACACTCATCATTCGATATTTTGGATGAGATGAAACAAGTTTCTCCGCTACAGCCATTTTATCAAAAGGCTCAAAAAATTCACCAACAATTTCAGTTACACTGCGAAATTTAATTTCTGGATTATCTGTCAAAACATATTTATGACCAGGCTCAACTAACTTTATATCTTTATCAAATATATTATTCATATTCATTTAGCATAATGATTTGAAATTTTATTTGCAAACTTTCTTGATATATCTTTTGCGATGGACATAAGTAAATCATCTTTTGAAGGTGAGAATTTATCTTTTTTCTTAACAAGATATTTATATTTACTACTTAATGCGCGCTTATCTCCTTCGTATGTAGCCCACTCATGAAAAAAATCTTCATTATCCTTCACTTCTCCATTATAGATTATTTTTCTATCATTTATATTAATGATTTTATATGACAGACTTATTCGAGCTCCTGATTTTTTCTTATAATGTTCAACTGTCGCTCGAACCATACCTTTAATTTCTTTATATTTTGTTTCTCCAGTTGAATCAACATATGCCTCTTTTTTTATAACGACCTCTTTTTTTTGTTTTATATCAGAATCTGTTATTGTTTCAGCAGGTTGATAGCTTGAAATCATTGTAGCGCTCAAAATATGGTCTGCACCAGAAAGTTCGCTTATTTCTAAATAATCATTCTCTGTAATTCCACTTTGAACTAACGCAAGTTCGGAAAGAATTGTTTCTAGTTCATCCCGATTAATAATCCTTAGAAATTCTTTTGATTCATTTGATTGGTTTAGCATTATTTGATCTCGTATATATGAGGAATATTTTCTATTTCCATCAAACTCTCTGATTAATAAAGTATATGTAGCATTACGCTTTGCCCTCTGGTAGAGCTCATTACTATTCAAGTAGTCAGGTATATAATTTTGAGACAATCTAAAATTTATTGCTGCTTTCTTTTGATTTTCTTTATCCGCTTCATCTTGAAACTTCAATCCCAATGTATAATGATAATCTGCAGCACCTGCTTTGGCATCCAATAATTTATTAGAGTAATCGTCTACTTTTAATTCTAAATCATAATTAACCGTATTTTTCAATAATGGCTTTAATTTTTTTACATGATTTCCCAGCTTGATAAGTGAAGTGTATTCTGCAACTAGACTTGGCCATTTTGATTTTTTTTCTATCGATAATAATCTACTAATTTTTTGTTGATGCTCGTAAACAGCGTTATCGTACGAAAACACAAATAAATATATAGCTTTCTCATTATTTGGCTTTATGGTTAATGATTTAAATAAATGATCTGCGGAGAGGTCATATTGACCTTTTTTATAATATTTTTTTGCATAAGAATAATCCCTATAACCTGGTATAAAAACTGCGCAGGACATATAATAAAATAGACAAGTAAGAAAGAAGAAGCGTTTCATTGGTAGCAATATTACATATCAGTATAACTAAATGCCTAGAAACAAAAAACCCCGCTAAATGCAGGGTTTTTTGTTATTTATAAGACTACTTATTCTTTATATGGATCCGGAGAGTCTGAAGTATTATAAATTGCCCATTCCCAGGCTAATTTATTATTATCAAAACCCCAAGATACAAATACAGTATTGACAAAGTCTTGCCCAGTAGTATCTGTAGAAGAAAACTCAAGCCATGCATGAGCGTATTTGGTTCCATTAGCAACTGTAACAGCCTCATAAATTTCATTTAACACCTTAATATCACCTACCCGCTGATCTTTAGCTGCTTGGTGTATTTTAACTAATTCATCAATAGATTGAGAGTTATCATTTGCCCACTGATTATGAGTGAAAGTTGCATCTTCTGTGAAGCAAGAACGGTATTCACTTAACTCACCTTTAGAAAAATGCTTAACTGTCTTTTTTATCAAATCTACTTCTGGACCATCTAAAGTAAATTCACTTTTGTCGATTTCAGTATCTCTACTCCATTGGTTGATTCCGCTAATTCTCCTATCCAAATTAAAATAGAAAAGTTCTACTAGATCTTTATTGAAAACTGATCCATCCTTATAATGGCGAACTTCATTAGATAAAACAAGAGCTCCAGATACTGGATCTGTATTTTCAATCTTCAAAGGAACCATAGAAATAGGTGTCCATGATACAGAATCTGTTGAATCAAAAAGCTTTTCCCAGTTTTCTGCTACAAAATTATTTTCTGATCCATCTGCAGCACGAAATTTTACCGTATCAGCAAATGCTAACTTAACTGAATCTCCATCCATGTTATTATAATCTTTAAATAATTTCTCTAAGATCTCAACTTCCCCTCTGTTGGAAAATACAAGAGATCTTCCCTTGTATTCTGAATCTCCTCTTCCAAAGTATTTTCCTCCACTTCTCAAGCCAAATTCATTTTCGGGATTATGTCTACTCCATTGACGAAACCAATCAATTTTATCATCTTTTATACCAAATACTTCCATTAATTCCACGTTTTGTGTAGACCCATTTTTCCATTTTCTGAATTCATTGGACCAAACATGTACAACTCGATGCTCTCCTGTTTCTAATTGCATGGGGACTACTACAAAAGGAACCCATGATAAGGAATCCATATCCTCAAACCACGAGACAATATTCATATTTTCATTTAATTCATCAGTATTTAAGGCATTATATGCATCCACATCTTGAGCGTTATATGCTTTTACGAGTTTCATAACTAATTCCATATCATTATCAGAACCGAACTGAAATGCTTTCCCATTATAATCACCCTCTCCAACCCAGTTTCCAGCTGATTTTGATGCACTAGAATCTGGATTCATACATGATGAAAGTATAATCATAGATAATATAATAATATTCTTAAGTAAGCTCATTTAAACCCTCCGTTTATTAATAATTTTTAAATAATAGGACTTATAGTATTTAGTTAATGTAATCTATTAGGTGATTGTATTTTGGTTAAGATACTCTTTCATCCCCATTATTACCCTGCGAATATTAAAGCGTATTAATATTCTTAGAAATAATTGATTTAAAAATTTTCCAATGATCCCAAATAACAATTCATAATTAAATATCCCTATTAACTCGCAATAGTTTTCATCGGTTGATTTTATTTGATATGTAAATGTTGCAGATGTAAATGGTAAAGGTGCTTGTTTATTTCTATGAAGCTTAACGGTAAATCCGGAACCTTCCTCCCACTTAATTACAGTTTCGTCCATGTAGTTATATTTACTAAACACGCGGCGAGTGGATCCTAATCCACTATAGGGTTCTCCTAAAATAATCGTATTATGTAAGAAAGAAATATATTTATGTGGTATAGAAAAATTTTGTAGAAGTTTCCAGACATCATCGGCTTGAAGAATAAGTTTAGTTTTTATTTTAATTTTATTTATCAAAGCCAATTATGTAATCACTGATTCTATCAAGTATGATAAGGTTATTAACGTTTATAAATTTTTTATTGAATCATTACCAATAAAGAAACGTTTCGAATTCTTTATATCTGTGGATTTTACGTTTTCAGCATCTCGTATCATTGCAGATGCTAATATATCAACATTAAGACCTGATCCATTTGATTCAAATATTCTTTCAAAGAAATGTTTATTTTCTGAGAAACGAATCAACATACCAGGTTTAAAGATTGAGACAGTATTAAAAGTATAATCGGATATTATAGTTTGTTCTTTTTGGCCCATAGTCTTCATATATAATAAAGGATGAATCCAGTTAGTTGCCCATATCTCATGGTTAGCTCCTTTTGCAGATATTAAAGACGCATGAGAAATATGTGCTTGAGATGCCATTTTAGAAGCTTCTTTTGAAATTCCATATTCAATATTTACAAATTCTTGTGCACTGCCAGCTCGTTTTCTTGTAGTTCCAACGCAATTGAAAAATACATCATGATTAGACCAATGCTCTTTAGTGGTTGCTAAGTCAAATAACGAATCAACAACCACATCGACTAACTTATCATGTTTATCACCATTAATTACTGGTTTTCTACCTATTGATGTAACTTTTCCATAACTATCATTATTAAGTAATCGACTTATCAACTTTTGACCCGTTGCACCGGTACCACCAATTACTATAGCATTAATTTGATCTTTTTTAGTGGATGATGATGATGTATTCATATTATGCATAATAAAATCTATAGATATAAAACAAAAAACCCCGCATAATTGCAGGGCTTTTATATTTATTTAAGAAATATATTTACTCTTCATTCTTTGCATCTGTTGAAACTGTATTTTCTTTGCTATAAACAAAAAACAAAGCTGCGAAAACAATCCAAATTGCTTGTTCTACATAAAAAGCATTTGTCATTGGTACCAATCCTGTAAAGACCTGATAAGAATTAACTAATACAGGCAATACAGATAAACCTGCATAGGTTGTACCGACTTTATGAAGATCATCACCAAGCCAGTTTATTATTTGCAAGGTCAATACAATAAAGATTACTTGACCAAGCATTGCAAATTGCAAAATTATACCCGCTTCTGTAGTGTATGACATACCAAAGCTTTCCATCATTGATTCTGCAGAAAATAGTGCGCCCAATGTAAAAAAGGCCATTAACCCTGCATAAATTCTAAGTAATAGTTTAATATTCATGAAACCTCCTTATAGATTTATGAAAATATATATCATTTACTTTATATAATAAATCTTTTAATATAATAAGTTAGAGTCAGTTTTTATCACAATCCCGCCCATAGTTCCAATAATAAAACCACCATCTGTTGTATGATTGATTTCAAAGCCACCAAATCCATCAGTGAATATATACGATGGATCAGCATTTGGAGTATTTTGATAAATCCAAGTACCATTATTCCTATGTTCTGCGGTCCAGGCATAACCATCTTTGGTAGTGGCAATTGAATAATATGGGATACGCTCCATCCATTTAAGCCCCGAAATAACCTCTTCGTTTATACTGTTTCCTTCTTCATCTATCTGCATAATGAGGACTTTAGCTTTTTGACCACAAGTGCCTATATCGTAAAGGTGAGCACATTTATTTCCAATTAACATATATCCGCCTGATTTCATCGGTGATATATCATTTGCCATTTCCATATAAGGTCCACCATGGGTCTTCTCCCATTCAACACCACCATTTTTTCTAGTCTTTACAATCCAAACGTCTTTATAATACATAAAGTTGAAAGAACATGGAAAGCTCTGATTTCCATGAGTTTTTTCGCCTACAATCATTAACATTTCATCTGGTGTTTCAATAATAGATCGAAAAATATCATCTTCACATTGTCCACCATACCATTTACGGGTAAGAACATTTCCCGTCTCACTAAATTTTACTAATTGCGCTTGCCCTGCTCCTGGTCCACCTACTGCATAATAAGAACCATTGCTATGCTGCATTACATCTTCATAGTATGGATATGCTCCATTTTGATGGCTAGTATTCTTCCATTCCTCCACTCCATTTGCATCCGCTTTCACGATCCCTTCCCAGCCAGCATACAAATATCCACCATCTTGTGTCTGAATTACTGCTCTACCATTACCAAAAGCTCCTAAACTATATGTATTTTCCCACTCAGTGTTACCATATTTATCCATTTTTAATAACCAGGCGTCAGAACTCCCTCCTGCAACGATATACCCTCCATCACTTGTCTGTTTGACAGCTAATTTTCCATTACCAAGATCTCTTTCAAATGTAACGACTTCTTCTGATGCATTATCAGAACAAGAAAAAAATATGAATAATAGACAAAGAAAAATATAATTCATTTTCATGGTAACGATATTACGTCTTACATGCTCTAAATGGGTAGTAACAAAAACCATATTTTCAAAGTTAATCGCAATAATAAATATTTTTATAACAGAAATTTAATAGTGAAGTATTTATTTAAACTACCATCTAACTGAAGTAATGAAACCCATAATTGAATTGGTAAATTAGATAATGAATATTCTAACCTTGGTCCAACACCAGTAAATTCTTCTTTCATAAGTCCTATGCCAATATTTCTATTTAACCGATAAATAGCATTAATCTGGTGCCAGTAACCACTCCCGCCACTCTCAAATAATGTTAATATAGACCAATTTTCTTTTCCTACCCAAACTATACTTCCAATTCGGAAAGGATCATTTGCCTTTTCAGCGCCAAAGCCCAATCCTAATTGAAAATACGATGTAGGCATATATGTTAATCCACCATACCCCTCAGCCCATACTTCATTGGCAAAAGCCCAAGCAAAATAACCAACTTTCTCACTTTCAAATGATCCCATTGTTAATACATTGAATGCTGGAACATGCTGACTTCCAATAAATAGATTTTTGATTTCAACCGCATGACTACTCTTTGGGTAAAGATCGGTTATTATTATAAAAGAAATGATTAATAATCTAATCATAATATGAATCTTACAATGTAGTCGTACTAAAAGACTAGAAACAAATAAGACTCAATCTAATGAGTTGAACTTGATTTGGGAAGAAAGAAAAAGTTATTCACATACTTCTTTTTATTTGGATCCAATTGATATTCATAAATATCAAAATTATCTAAGCTTGACATTGATTGACCATTAAAAAAGAAGCCATTATATCCATTTTTATCAAGTAAATCAAAAACTGCTAAGACATTTTCTTCACCACAGTGCCTTGCTTCCGATTCTATTACAATTATTGGTTGGAATTTCTTTAATAGTTTTTCCCCACTCATTAATACTTCTAATTCATGTCCCTCTACATCGCATTTAATAAAATGAACTGGTATTTGATTTTGACCACAGAAATAGTCATCAAGCGTTGTTGTCTTAACATTAATTTTTGTACTTAGTCCATCATATAGCTTTTTATTATGTATCGATGCTGATGGTGATGACTTTTTACCTGGCATTAATAAAGTATTTTTTCCTTTATTAGCTGATAATGCTAATAATTCCACATGAACATTATTTATTTTAGAATTATCAAGAATATTATTTAGTTGATTATAAAGTGTTGGTTGAGGTTCAAATGCAAATACGTTACCATTAGTACCCGTATATTTTGACATCCAATATGTATATGCTCCTTTATGCGCACCTATATCAACAGCAGTTTGACCAGGTTTTAGATGTTTCAGCATAAAACTAATTTCCTCTTTCTCTACAATAATCCGATATCGCCAAGCTCGTAAAATCCAACGTAAATAATCTTTTTTCAATTTTTTATCTATAAATATTTAGAAACAAAAAAAACCCCACACTTGGTGGGGTTTAATGATCATATATTAATCTGTTAATTTTCTATTGTAATCGATCCCACACCATTTGTAGCCTCCCAAAAATTGTAAAGACTTGTACCGTCATCTTCTTTTTTGGAAAACCATTCTGCAGTAGCATCTACCTTGTTCCATTCATCATCCGATAAAACTGAATCAGTTATTACAACTACCAATAACTTAAAATCTTTTTGTGAACTATCTACAGATGGCGCTCTTTCCCCTAAAAGTTCCTCCAAAGATTGAGGAGTATAGGTAGTTCTGGTATTAGCAGTAAAATCAAAAGTAGACGTATTAACAGCTAAAGACGTTATATCTGTAAACATATCAAAATTCGAAACTGATGAGATTGGTATCATGCCCATAAGGTATAATTCTAATTCATTATATGGAATTCCATTGCCACCATTTGCAAAGGGTCCAAATTCTTCTACAGTATAGGAATTATTACCATTATCTATTAAAGAACTTTGTTTAAAACCGCCGAGCTGTCCTTTGGTGCTTCCACCTGTAAATCCCCAGTGACTTCCATATAGATACGATGTTAAATCTGTTCCAGGGGCATCTACAGAATGAGTTGGAAGTGCGAAATTTGCCCATTGATGTGCTAATTCGTGAAGTGCAGGTCCATATTTTAAATATTCCAAACCAGTTAGTTGCATCACAGCTTTCAGCTTACCTGAGGAGCCATAGTCAGAAGAATAATCATAGATACCTTTTCCTATTCCTTCTACATTGTTAGATACACCAATTAACATACCATAATAATAAAGATTTGATGGTATTGATGGTTCATTTAATACTAAAAATATAAAATCATATTCATCGGGAAACTTATTATATACATCATTAATAAGTGGAATTCTCATACCGCTATCAGTAAAACCATCGTTATTTATCCAATCACTATATTCGCTTTCTGTCATGAGTAATGATGAAACTCTATTATTCGAGTGTAATTCAAACTCATGTATGGTATTATCTGCATCTGAAGGTGCTTCATCCTCACATGCAACAAAGATAAGTAATACTAACATGATTAATATGTGTATGAATCTCTTCATATGATCAATATTACAAAGCTGTAGTACTAATGTCTAGAAACAAAAAACCCCACGAATATGGGGCTCGTATTAAGTATGTTCATTAATATAGTGAAAATATTTTTATGGGTGAAAATGGTTACCGATTATTGGAATAGGTAATCCTACATGATACCCTGAAAATGTATTATTTTGTAAATCTAATTCAGGAATATCAATATTTTCCTTATAATATCCCGCTAAAAGGTATCCTCCAAAATATTTACGTCTTTTTAGTTTTTTTCCATCAATATAGGCAATTCCATATGCAGCACCAGACCAAAAACCATAATTAATATAATTAATTTGTAAATCATTATACCTATAAGATTTCTTTTCTTTTGATAAATATTTTTTACCGAATGCAAATCCAGGGAATAAATATGGTCCTTGTCCAGGGTTACCAATCGATGGTACTGCAAAACCAATACTTACCTGGTATCCTTTTATATTATTCTTTTTATCAAATTCATAAGATATACCAATATAACCTCCCGGATGAGAGAGTTCACTAGGATCACCTTGTACAGATACATCTTGTCCATAAAGAAAAAAAACAAGTAGAAAGAATAGTAGAAATCGATTCATAATACCAATATTACAAAGTAGTGTTTCTTATAGCTAGAAACAACCCTTAGGTGCAAATAGATTCGAGTTGATAAAATATTAAAGTGAATATGAAATCAACGAATAATAAACCACTAATTTTAATACTTATGCATAATGATTAGATTTAATTAAATATAAAAAGAGATAATTACATTGAATACCTTAGACTATTTTTTTCTTATTGGAGATTTTTCAGTCGCAATTATATTAATAATTGGATTTGTTTTTGCTAATAAAAATAATTGGATATCATCAGAATACTATAGACTATTCTGGATTGGATGTATAATTGGAGCTACATGGGAATTTACATTTTTATTTTTAGGAGATGAGTTTTTACACTCAGTAAAAGTCTGGCCCTACGGTCTTAGCGGATGGCCACGTAAATTAAGTCATTCCATTTGGGATGGGGGAATATTCATGGTAGGTATATATTTTTGTGAAAAATATCTAAAAGGTCCTTTATTCAAATCATTCAATAAGAACGAATTGATCATCATGTTATCATGGGGAATATTCCAGGAACTGCTAGTAGAATATTTATTTAATGGACGGGTTTGGATTTATGAACCTCTCCCATGGAATCCAATTATTATACCACCATTACCTGGTTCAGCTTTATTATCGCCAGGTTATACATTGATACCGCAAGCTATATGGGTAATAGCTCCGATTCTTTTCTATATCATATGTTTAAAAATCATGAAGAAAAGAATAATATAATAAAGTAACTAATTCATCTAGTTGTGATGGTGTCTAGAAATTCTAGCAAGAATAAGACTTAATCAATAAATGATACTCAACTATTACCACCAGCCGATAATTCTCCACCAGATTGATCCTACGCCAAGCCATACAATCATGTGATAAATAGAAACTAAGAATCCAATTTTAAACCAACGTATTGGTAGAAAATAACCATTTCCAAAATAGATTATTACTGGACCAGAAGAATAATTTGTCAAACAAGCACAGAGATTAGAAAAATATGCGATAATTCCTACAATAATGAATGGATTCAAATTAATGTCTGATAGAACCATGAATACAGCACCCGCCAAAGCAGCTATATGAGCTGTGAGCATTGAAAAGAAATACATGGAATAAAAATAAATCAGTGCAAGTGACAGCAAAAGGTAAACAGGGGAAATTCCTACGAGACTTTGCTGGATACTCTCAGTAAACCATAAAATAAAACCAAGGTTCTTAAGACTTGTTGCAAGGGTCAGCAAACCTCCTAGCCAGATAAGTGCATCCCATGCCTTATAATTCTTTACCATTTTATCCCATGATATAACATTTAAAAGAAGAATGGTAATAAGCCCGAATAGCGCCACAGTTGTGGTTCCCCACCCATGTATAGGCTTAGTTGACCAAAGTAATAGCATCGCTCCCAATATCGATGTGGACAATATCTCAGAGCGAGTCCATGGGCCTAATTCCTTAACATCATTTTTGATTTTATCTCGAATTGGCTGAATAGACTTAATTGTTGGTGGAGATAGGTATTTTATTAACATAGGAAGGCCAGCAAGTCCAACCAATCCAGGAACAATGCTTCCTAACGCCCAAGTTAACCAATCAAATTCAATTTGGAAGACATCATACGCTGCTTTTGATACTAAAGGGTTAGCTGCCATACCCGTAAGAAACATCGCTGAAGTAATCAGATTTGCATGTGCTCCAATAAGATGAAGATATTGGCCTGCTTTTTCGGGTGATTGTGTTGGGCTAGAACCGAACGTACGTGACATGGAATCCACAATTGGAGCAAGGATCCCTCCTCCACGAGCTGTATTTGAAGGCACCAATGGTCCCAATATAAATTCCGCAGAACAGATAGCATAACCCAATCCTGTTATAGATTTTCCCAGAGCATGAATGCAAAGCAATGAAATTCTCCTTCCTAAACCTGTATCAATTACTACACCTGCTATCAGAAAAGCGATAGCTACAAGCCATGTAGTTGAATCACCGAACCCTTTTAATGCATCTTTCAGTGAGATTAATCCCACCAATACTGAAAATAATAACCCTGTTAAAACACTTACTGCCATAGGCACAGCTCGAATTAAAATGGAAATAATGACAGATATAAATACAATAAAAATATGATAAGCTTTTATATCTAACCCTGAAGGTGCTCCAAACAGCCATAAGAGCATTCCTACTATTATTGGATATAGCATTTTCAAATTCCTACTATTCATAATTAAATCTACCCATTATTCTACAAACAACTAACCCCGCTATTAAGCAGGGTTAGTTGAGCCATATATTTTATTTATATATTAATTATGTTAAAATGTGTTAATAATGCAAAATTACATTAAACAAGCCCTAAATCTATATGCTATGAAGTCGGTGGAGCCATCTTTTCAATCTTATAGATTTCACGGCTAATAACATGTTCAGCCATTGCTTCAGCTATATCAGAATTTGGATTATTAACAACTTTAGACATTTTTTGCATATCGACATCAAATAACTGAACCATTGCAGTTTTATCATCAACCTTAGCTATTCTTGTACGGCTGTCATCAGCAAAATCTTCACGACCAGCAGGGTTATCATCGAAAAAAGATTTCCAGCCATCATAAGTGCTTTTGATGTGTACAATTATTAGTAAATCCATATTATCCTCCTTGTTGATGTTTTTTACTATACATAAAGAATAATGAAGCAAGAACAGCATTAATAGCAAGATTACCATAAACGGGAGGTCCCGATGCTTGTCCAGTTCCAAAATGATATCCAATAAGCAATACCCATAAAACTCCAATGATGCCATATAATTGACCATATGAACTCATAGCTTCACCTGCAATATCTGGTGTTCTCCAAGATAATAGACCAATTGAAATAAGAGAAACTCCCATTGCTTGAGCCAAAGTTTGTAATTGAGGTGTCATATCGAAACCGGCCATTCCCAAAAACATTTTAGTATTTAAAAGGAAATTCAATCCATTTATAAACAGGATAACTCCATTAGCCCTAAAAATCATTTGTAAATTCATAAGTCCTCCTAATTAATTTTTCTTTATTGAAGAATATAAGTATAAAAGAAAGAGAAACAAAAAACCCCACGATTGTGGGGCTTATTGATTTTATATGAATAAAAACCTGAAATAAATTAAAATCCATAAATAATAGATCCACTAAGTGAAATTCCTCCAATATCTTTTTTGCTAATATTAGAATTATCTATTGCACCTACTAATTTATATGATAGTCCTGCGGTTGCTTTCAGTTTATCATTTAAATTAATACCTACACCAATTCTTGGTTCTATGATCGAAAATTTTTCAGTTGATGCTGAAACTATGCCAGTCAATCCCTCGGAACTTATCTTTCCTGAATACAAACCAACATCAGAAAAATAATGAATAGCATCTTTAGGCTTCACAAAGGAACCAAATAAAAGACCAATATATCTGTAACTAGTATATCCACCACCAATTTCTGTAATGCTTGACCCTAATGATCCACCAATATAGATCGCATCATTAACAAGGATCCCTCCTTGTCCTCCTATCAGACCAGTTAAATTTTGCATAACACTTGCAAAATTGAGATTAAGACCTCCGAAATAACTTATTTCCATTTCACCGTCTAATATTGTTTCTCGATCTTGTGCAATTGTTTCAAAAGAACAACAGATCAGTACGAATAAAATTAAATATCTCATTTTTTTCCTCATTTGCAATCAGAATCGTTTGTTATGATAATATTACAGAATACTATTTAAAATGTCTAGAAACAAAAAACACCATTAAAAAGTGGGGTTTGATTTTTTATTAAACATCCATTTCAATATTCTTTTTGATTGTTTAGACCATGCTGACTCAGTATGTGATTGTCCATTTGAAATCCAAAATAAAAGATTATTTTCTGGAAACGATCTGTCTTTAAGCAGTTGAATAAATTTTTCAACTCCTAATTGTAAAGATGCATCCAAATCTTCAGTCCCATTAACAATTGAGAGTTTAAGATATCTTGGAACTTCGGATTTTTCTATTATGCTTATATAATCAAAATCATTATAAACAAATGCTGGTGAAAGACAAGCTGCCATTGAAAATATTGAATTCAATTCCCACCCAAGATAAAGAGAAATAAGTCCGCCCATCGAAGCGCCCATTGTTCCAATTCTTCCATTAGATATATTATATTGTTTTTTTAATTCTGGTAATAACTCTTTACTGAGCGCTTCTCCATAATTTTTCCCATCTTTAATGGGATTATATTCTAATGATCTATCCTTTGTATTAGCAACGCCTACCATTATAATTGGTTCAATTTCATTAGCATTAATCATCTCTGTAACAATTTCATCCAATTGCCATTCATCTCCTGACATAGATCCACCTGCGTGAAAAACATTCTGACCATCATGAATAATTAGTAAAGGATATTCTTTATTGTACAAGTGATAATCATCAGGAACCCATACAAATATTTCTCTATTATTATTTAAAATTTTAGAATAAAAAGTATGTTGAAACACATTACCTGTAATTTGATTATTTTGATAATTTTCTTTTTCAGAAAGAACTGAGTAACTATCACACGAGGAAATAATAATTATGGATATAGATAAAAATATTATTTGTAGAATTCGCTTCATAATAGCAATATTACAAAGTAGCAGTCCTAAATGTCTATAAACAAAAAACCCCGCTACTTTACGGGGCTTGATGTATGAGTTGATAGTAAAATTAATTTAATCAGTACTTTTTAATGCATCAAGAGCATCTTGCATACTCATAACTGGATGAATATCAGTATCGCCTAATTCGAGTAATGGGTCAAAAAATTGTACTATTTGTTCCATAGATTCTGCTTCCAGAACAAAATAACCGACATGTCCAGGTGGGTCTACAAATATTCCAATGATATTAATACCAATTTCACCAGCTGATTGAACAGCTTCCATCACTTTAGACTTCCTTTTCTCATCATGCGCGTGGCAAGTTTGGTAACTGTGTGTATGGGTTGCATGAAATAACATATACTCTCCTTTTATTTATTTTCACTAATAAATTAAACAACTATTATTTGATATTAATTAGTTTATTTTTTTAGAAACAAAAAACCCCACGAATGTGGGGCTTGAAATAAAACTATGGATAGATATTCTTTCTTAAATAAAGTCCTTTATTCTTCTTCATCTTTCTTGGCTTTTCTTTTTCTTCTACTCATTTGGTTCAAATCAATTACTACATCTTCTTCGCTTGAAGAATTTTCCTTCTTCATTTGCGTTGAAGCCAAACCTGCACCAATTGCAACTCCTACACCTATGCCTAATGCTATATTATTTAGAGACACACCTATTGTAACACCTATCGCTAGTCCAGCACCCCATCCAATCATATCATGTGTTACTTTATTCATTTTCATTTTGTTAATCCTTATATTTTTTCAAATTAATGGCGCGAATCTAAGGTAACTTAAATACATCTTCCATACACAAAAAATTCTAAAAAATTACCCTAGAATGTGTGTGACTCTTTTATTATTGCTCCCCACCC
>CAYTYA010000035.1:7168-15914 GCA_964442015.1 uncultured bacterium | reverse complement strand
CTGATTCATCATTTAAAACTGACAAATTAGTGGGCTGAGATAACCAAACCGGAAGGCTTGGATCACCTAAGACTCCATACACATGATGATAAAAAACAGGAATATCTTGTGTACCACCCAATCCTGTCTCTGAAATACCTTCGAACTCTTTTCCCACAGCTTGTTTTGCTGCATGTAATGCCTGCGCTAATTCTGGGGTGCGGCCTTCTAAGAGGCCGTCCCATAGAGCACCAGCCATAACATTATTAAAACGGGTGTCCGTATCTAAGTCGGACGGTCCTACCATTGCAACAGCTCCTTTCATTTGTCCTACTGGCGATCCAGATCGAATCATTTTTTCACCAAAACTTGGATCTATATCATTTCCAAAATCTCCCGTATTACAAACAAAACTAAACACAACTGGCAAAGCATAATTATTTGATAAGTTTATGAGATCAGGATCGATAAAAAATTGTGGTTTTACCCATCCTTGAGCATTTCCCCATCCCCTGTAATTAATTATACCAACACCTTCATTCCATGAATTAGCAATTGTGGGATTCGTTGGTTGCAAATTACCATAATAAAAAAGAGCTGTATCCACACTTGCATATCCAAAATTATTTAGTTTCTTTTGAAGCCATAGGGAGGTCCAAACCGGTGACACAGGCCAATTAAATGGATACGTTTCAGCACTATTATTTACCGTTTTATAACTTCCAGCTACAATTAATGCCCTATCTAAATAAGATAAATCTTCAACGTTTTCAAGTTTTGTATATTGAATAGTTTTCTTTTGGATTGTCTTTAATTCATTAATACTTGAAATTGACCAACGACCAATGAAAAAAATGGGACTTAATCCATCATTGGTAGTGGGGTCTCCTGTAAAGTAGGTAAATGGATGATCTGTAACGTCTTGTTGAGGTTCATTATAGGAATCAATTGTGTAAGAGTCTAATGGGTATGTTAATCCAGAATAATCATTTGGATCGGGATCAAAATCTCCAATTAATAATACATACTCTAATAAAGGGTTTTCGGAATAATAAGTTGCCAAACTATCTCTAAGATCTTCTCTATCTGAATAATCCTGGAAATTCCATACATCTACATCAAAACCCTGAGTTTGTTTGAAATGTATAAAATTTCCTATATATTCACTATCTGTATCTAGAACGCCTTCTAAATCGCTAGAAGCAACAATTATAAGAAAAGTTCCTCGAGCAAAGCCATCTATATCAAGCTCCTTAAGAAATGGTTTTTGGGCAAGCGGATAAATTCCTGCAAATAATGCATTAAGAATAAAACAAATAATTGGTAAGATAAATTTCATAATATCTGTGTTCCCTTTGTTACTTGATAAAAAGCATTTTTCTAGTTTCCGCCCAATTTGTCGTTTCTAATTTATACAAATAAATACCACTTGCTAAATCAATTTGCTGCGACTGAAAAGAATATTCATGATATCCTAACTGTAAAACTTGATTCTCAATAAGAGTTTTAATGTGTTTTCCATTAATATCAATTATTCTCATTAACACTCTTTCAGTATTAGACAGATAAAATCCAATGGTCGTACTGGGATTAAATGGATTGGGGTAATTTTGATTTAATTTGAAGGATAGGGGGGAATATTGATTCTCATTTTTTAGGGGGTCAGATTGTGTTAAAGCTATATTAAACTCTTCATCATTTTCTCCTATTTTAATTGTGCGGGTTTCATATCCCTCTGAAATAAATTTTAGTGAGAGAGAATCTAAGGGAACTAAGCGGCGATAACGGCCAAATGAGTCTGTTAGTCGGGGCTGTAAAATATCACTTTGAATTTCTAATATCTTTACTTCAACATCTTCAATAACATCCCCACTTTCTGCATCGGTAACCAATCCAGAAATTTGCCGGGTATCAACTGCTTCCGCAGAAATTGCTTCTCGAAGAAAATAAAATAACCCCTTGCGATTATTTTCAATTGAATTATCAATTAACTCCTGTTCCATTGGCTGCATATTCGACGAACCCATTTCAATTAATAACTGAATGCATCCAGTTTCAGCATATATCCAATCATGGGCGTTGCCATTCATAGATTTTTGGGGTCTGGGATTATAAAATCCACCGCCTTCTTTTTGAATTAATGAGGCTACCTTTGCTGCCAATGATTTAATTACATTAAAGTCTGGAGAAGTATCTGCTTCACCTTCATCAACAATTTCATTTCCATTACTATCATACCAATCCCACGCCCATGGGTAAACCACTCTTTCACTGACACAACCTGACCTGGAGCTATGATAGGCAACGGAGAGTAAAAATTGTTTCTCTATAACAAAATCCCGTATGGCTTGGGTTTCAGTTTCTGAAAATGGTTCCGAACCTCTATAATAGTCATAATTTGATGAGTAATTCGGATTATCAGAACATCCTGAAGGGTGAGGTATATATTTATCATCTCCCCCCTCCCAATTTAATCCATAATTTCTGTTTAAATCTACCCCATCAAAATCTTCACCGGCAATCCCTCCATTTTCATGAAATGCAATGAAATCAAATGTGCCATTTTCATTCACATCCGTTTTATTTTTTCGATAGCTTTCGTCTTGTATCCATGTACCGTTTTCTTCGTATCCATGAACCACACGTAATCCTTCGGGGTTATGTGTGGGGACTATCCATATTTCAAGATTATGCATGAACATAAGAAGATCATTAGTGATATAGAAACCAGAATTTGTCTCTTCTTGGGGATGTAATAACCAATCTATTAAAGACATTGACATTTCTACGCCCAAAATTTCCTCAGCATGACATTGACCAAGTATGAGTACTCTTGGTTCATCCTCTTCTTCGTTAGCATTAATAGATAATTTAACAGCGTAAATGGGAAGGGTATCATTTGAAGATACCCCAATAGAATCAAGTTGATATATCACAGAATTATAAAATGGGTGATTTGAGCCTCCGAATTCTTGGTTCCAAGCAAATAATTTATCGCGTATGTCATCATATGAATGATATAGAGAATTTAAATCTGTTTGGGGATAGAATATACCCAAGCAAATGGTAAATAATAATTTTCGCAATTAAAAACCGATTACTTAATAAGCATAATTTTTTGGATATGGACCGAACCCTGAAACCCAGCTTGTACAAAATATACACCACTGGAAGCATTAGATGCATCCCAAGTAAGTGTATAAGTGCTGGCTTCCATATAACCGCTTGCCAGGGTAGCTACTACCTGACCTAGAAGATTATATACTTCAACCTTCAATTCACCAGCCATCGGCATTGTAAGCGTCATGGTGGTTGTGGGGTTGAATGGATTTGGATAAGCATCACTTAAGTTAAAGCTAGCTGCTATTGGCATATCTACAGATACTTCATACTGACTGTTTGCAACTATTATCTCTGTTATCTCAAATTCACCATCATAGCTGAATAAATCATCTGTTTCAGGCGATATAACAAGTAAACGTGTTTTGTTACCTGTGGTTAGATAATCAGCAAATAGAGCTCTGTCTGTCATTTCAATAGAAAAGTCAGAACTATGGCTAAGTGTCATCTGAACACCGCCGACAAAGCCATCAGCTTTAATTGAAAGCATATTATCCTTTTTGATGAGCAATGCTTCACTAGCATCATCTACCCTGCCGCCACAGTTTTGTGCAAGTACGCAGTTAGCCAGGGTTACGATATCAAGCACATTATATCCACCATCGCCGTTAAGATCACCTGCACAGCCATTTGGAAGTTCAGCACAGTTTCCAGCCAATACACAATTTGCTAGAGTTACTATATCAAGCACATTATACCCGCCATCACCATTGAGGTCGCCAAGAGCGGAACAACCCGCTAATTTAACTTTTTGAGAAAAAATATTTGTGACAAATTCTTTACCAGAACTCCTATCATCCTCCCAATACATAAGAAAAGTATCTTCATCGCTTGAAGTTTCAATTTGGCTGAATTGAGCATTATATTGATTAAAAGCTGAATTGCATAAATTCTTCCCACCATATTCCATTAGCGTTTCACCAAATCTAATTTCCTGAATATAAAGATCTGAATAATTACCATTTCTCTCATCTTCCCAACTCACCAAATAAGATGAGTGTCCTGTTGCAGAGACTGATGGGTTTTTCTGTGAATTTACAGGATTTTCATAAACCACAATTTCTTCAGATACATTAAGATTAGATAAATTGACCGTAGCACAATGAATATTATATACCTCCAATACCTGCCCCTGCCAGCAGGTTAGCACTTCATTTAATTCTGAACTAAAATCTAATGAAGTTGAACTGGTATAAAGCTCACCACTTGTGGAAATATTAATAGTACTTAAAGTTGAGGGATCCGTACTATTAAAGGGGATATGTTTCCCAAATAATTCTTTGTCATTATTCCGCCAAGTTACAAATATACCATCATTTGTTTGAACAGCATCTTCGAAATAACCCTTATCACCCTCTACACTTAGTACAATATTATCCCAATTATCATCAATGATACCATTGGAGTTAACTTTGGCTAATTTCACACTGAAATAGGGGTATTGTAAAAAATCATAAATAATAATACAACCACCACCAGTAGTGGGAAACAAATCTTGTACAATTTCATCACCTTCTTCGTTTGCAATAAGCGCAGGTTGATTCCATGCTTCGTCCCCATTGGAATCATATTTTTGAAGATAAATATCGCCATTCCCTGAAGGTTCAGAAAACCCATAGAAAACGTTTCCATCTCTAGAGGATAATAATGGGCGGGATTCTTCTGATGACTGTTGGTTTCCAGAATCATAAACTTGTACTGCATCACCAATCAAATTCAGACTTTTATCCATCCTTTGAAAATAAACTTCACCCCCTTGATTGGAAAAACCCATAAAAAATATGTTTTCATTTGCTTGGACGATTTGAGGTGAATGTTGATAAGGATATTCAGATAACAAAAAAACAGATTCAAAACTATCTGCTTCTCCCCCAATACTCCCATAAGTTTGCGGATTGTATGTCCCATTTCTATAATCCTGCCAATATATTAGATTTTTATCTTCCTCCAACGAAATAGCATGTGTTGAACTTTTCTCAATTTGCCCACCAAAACCATTTATAAAAGAAATTCCACATTCTTGCCCACCCTCACAGGAAGCAGGGGTACCGGCGGTGCTGATATGCCGATAGTTTAAACTCAGACTTGCAATTCCATTATAATTGAGAGGACCATCTGCCCAAACTACAAAAGCACCATTATTACTATCAGAACGAACCAATGGATAAAATTGTTCTGTATTTAAATCTGATAAAATGGGAGGATTAGTAAATGATTTATTACCACTACTATTTAAATGCTGAACTGTAATGTTATTATCATTTTCCCAGGTGATAAATACACCACCATTAGTATCTGTACTTAGCCTGGCTTGTTCTTGGATATCTCCTGTGTCTAGAGATACAGGATTACTCCAAACACTTATATTGCTCGGTGTTAATTTTTGAACAGAATGTACATCTGAGGCACTGAGCCATACCACAAAGGCACCATTTGCTGATGCCTTCACCCTTGGGAATGGTGTTGAAGCACTTTCCATAGAATATACTAAATCTGCATCTCCATTTGAATCAAATTGAAGATTGCCACCTGTACTAATAAAATTTGCACCAATTCCAGATGCTGTTGGACTTGCCCAATCTTCCCATACAACCACCACATAATCATCAGAATAATAGGTTATTTTTGGAGCCATTTGACGACCATCAGAAATGCATACACCCAATGGATTTCCATCATTCCATAGTTTATTAATGGTGCTTGATGTAAACTGAAGTCTTTGAGCGAAAATATCTTCCGAGTTCATAGGACCTTCTTTCCAGGCAATTACAGCATCTCCATCCCCCGCAGATTCAAGGCTTACATTGCCATAATCAATATCAGTATCAATTATTTTTACAGGAGCTGTAGCACTTCCATCTGCTTTCAAATGTACCCCATAGTAGTTTCCATCATCTGCCAGAGCATCTGCATACCAGGTCACATATACCCCTCCCTGCCTGTCAGAACACATATTTTGTTGAGAGTTAACACGGATTTTACTATCACCAGAAATCAATTTATCAACCCAATGGGTATTCCCATCAGAATCTATATATTGTGCATATAATTCACCATACACCGAATCATTGGCATAACTCCTCCAGGATATAAACCCACCACCTGAATTGTCAGAAATAAAGATTGGATCTTCCTGCCGACCATCCCCACTGGCAATAATTTTACCATCTTCAGTCCAAAAAATATTTCCACTCGCATCTACTTTCTGAGCATAAACATCTCTAGCACTTGTACGGGTGTCAGACCAGACAATGATCATATTACCATCCGAATCAATATCACCACCTCTAAACCACTCAATGTGGTAGCCTTGTCGTACTGAAATCCCATTGTCAACCCAATCAAAATCGGCAAAAATTAAGTTTGTTAAAACCATTAAATAAATCAAATTTCTCATTAATATAATTCCCTGAATTGTTATGATGTGTAATTAGCAGGTATTTTATAGATATTTAATTCTAGCCATACCTACATTAAATATAATCTGAATTTTACCCTTTTTCCTAAACTGCATTCTTATCAATTTGTAACAAAATATTGCTAAGTTCATTGATTAATATTTAATGTTATAATCTCTAATCCCTTTCGAGTTGCCACTATTATATTGCCCCTATAATTTCTGGCTGCATAAGCATAACTAGTATTTAAAACCCAACTATTAACTTCCTGCATATTTCCATCTAATTCTACTACCGCTACCCCTTGATATCCACAACTTAATAATAGTAAACGAGAGAATGGATCCCAATATAATTCTTTTATAGAAAACCCCGTTGCAACCCAGTTGATTTCTATAACATTATTTGGATTTTCAAAATTATAAACTAAAACACCACCATGATTACCCATCCCTACAAATAAAGTATCACCAGTTGAATACAAGGCATTGGGAATTGCCGGAGTTTCAATTGTATTCATAAGAGCCAATGTATCTGCAAAGGGTTCATCTGTGATGCTGATATTGTAAATTTGAAATTCCGGTGAATTTTCATTTGTATGAGAAATAACTAGTTTGTTATCCATATAATGCACATCTGTTAAATCATAATTAAGTGAATCTATAACTGAGAAATCCAGTTTAAATCCTTCAAACCACTTATTTTGGTAAATAGAAGTTATACCAGAAGTGCTATACTCTGATTGCTTTCTTACAAGGGTGAAAATATCCACATCATCAGTTCTATCATTAATGGTAAACTTACTACTATGGTGATTATCCGCAGCACATTGTAAGGGTTGATAAATTGTATTATCATTGATAACATCTGATAGATCTGCGAAATAAGTACAATAAAATTTATCTAAAACATATATTCTCGCCAATTCATCGGAGAATAAAACTCCCGAAAGATTCCAACCCTTATCTCGATAGTAAGCAGTGTCAGAATAAATAGAATATAAAGTGAGTGAATTATTTATACTATCCACACTTAAACTATAAATTAACAATCCTTCGTCTTCATTCACTACGAATAGGGTGTCATTTTGGATATGCATATCTCGTGAAAACCCAACAATATCTTCAGTTAAAATGGAGTCATTATATTTTAAGGATTCAGACTGATTATTACATCCATACAGAAAAAGTAGAAAAATTAAAATTGGAATTCTCTTCATATTTCTTAACTTCATTAATATAAAATATCAGATGTAAAATGGTACGAAAATAGTAGGTACACTTCCCATTTTTCAAAATCTTTTAACTCTTCAATCCAGTCAACTGCTGCATCTGTCTTTCGCGTTCTTTTGGAAAATTGTATGGTATAATCCACATCATTATTCAACTTATCTCCAACCCAAATGCGTAATTTATTTTCGGTATGAGATCGACCATTATGGAGATCATCAGTTAAATGAGTGGAAGAATAATTTCGAACGGATGTAGAATAGGAAACACCAACCTCCTTAAAATAATTGACCGTTAATTTTGTTTTTAATGAAATTAAGTAATCATATTGCTTAAAACCACGGTCTATCTCTAAAGTTGACTTTAATCCCTCTTCATTAGTGGTATTTTCTGCAAAAGTTTTATAGCCACCCAATTTCAATGAATACTTCTTAAAATATCGTGAATGAAATTGAGCACCAATTGAGAATAAATTCAAGTCAAATTCTGTAAAAGCAGGATTATAATATTGAGTTTTATAATTGATTATTCCTTCCAGCCAGGTTTTCTTTAGATATAGCCACTTAGAATATTTAATGGTTGTGCTCCCCTGTGAAAAATAACATGACGTTAAATATGCATTAGAATTTTCGTTAATAATAAGATCATCCCTGTCTCTATAATTACGCAAATAATATTGAGGGAGATATGAGTATGATAATTTCACCCATTCATATTTTCCAAGATGTTGGGCAAAATAAACTCCGAATGAATAATAGGATTTTTTAGCAGACACAAAATATTTATTATAATTAATTTTTAGGCGAATTTGGGTTTCATGGTCCTCAAAAAAATAAGGGTTAAATTTAATTTCGAAGGTATTTTTTGAAATGAGCGATGAAATGGATTCTGAATCACCCAAAAGAGCCGGATAATAAGAAACTTCATCCTGTTCTGAATTTGATAATTTTAAGTAATTACTATCATACCCCACGCCTGATTGTAACTTGCAATGAATAGACTGATTAGAATCTATTTCAA